>NZ_JBEPBM010000012.1:0-50865 GCF_040299205.1 Streptomyces sp. NPDC000983
ACCCCCCCCCCCCCCCCCGCGGGGGGGGGGGCCGGGGGGGGGGGGCCGCCCCGGGCCCCCCCCCCCACACCTGCGGGGCCCGGCCCGGTTTGACCCGTTCGGCCGCGGCCCCGTAACCTTGACCGTCGGCATGTCCACTGACGTGCCACATCCCCGTAAACCTCTTCCTCCCGGGCACGAGTGGCTGGGAGAGGCCGTTCGCGTTGTGCGGGCGGCTGGACTGCGGGGGTGCCGTTCCCGAGCGAGAGAGTGAGATCCGCGTGTACGCCATCGTGCGCAGCGGTGGTCGCCAGCACAAGGTTGCTGTCGGCGACATCGTTGAGGTTGACAAGATTTCCACTGCCAAGGTTGGCGACACGGTCGAGCTCTCGACCCTGCTCGTTGTCGACGGCGACTCCGTGACCAGCGACCCGTGGGTTCTGGCCGGCATCAAGGTCCAGGCCGAGGTCGTGGACCACCACAAGGGCGTCAAGATCGACATCCTTCGCTACAAGAACAAGACCGGCTACCGCCGTCGTCAGGGCCACCGCCAGCAGTACACGGCGATCAAGGTCACTGAGATCCCCGCGGCTGCGAAGTAAGGGACTGAGGAGAGATGGCACACAAGAAGGGCGCATCGTCCACCCGCAACGGTCGTGACTCCAACGCTCAGCGCCTCGGCGTGAAGCGCTTCGGCGGTCAGGTCGTCAGCGCGGGTGAGATCCTGGTCCGCCAGCGCGGCACCCACTTCCACCCCGGCGCGGGCGTCGGCCGTGGCGGCGACGACACGCTGTTCGCGCTGAACGCCGGTGCGGTGCAGTTCGGCACCCACCGTGGCCGCAAGGTCGTGAACATCGTTCCGGTCGCCTGATCGGAAGCTTTTCGCGAGAGGCGGACCTCACTTCCCGGACGGGAAGGCGGGTCCGCCTTTCGCGTGTTGACATTGGTAGTACCCGTACGCCCCCGGCAGACGGCCGGGGGGATCTCCAGGAGGCACCGAACCATGACCACCTTCGTGGACCGCGTCGAACTGCATGTCGCCGCGGGTAACGGAGGCCACGGCTGTGCCTCCGTCCACCGTGAGAAGTTCAAGCCGCTCGGCGGGCCCGACGGCGGGAACGGCGGACGCGGCGGGGACGTCATCCTCACCGTCGACCAGTCGATCACCACGCTGCTCGACTACCACCACTCCCCGCACCGCAAGGCCACCAACGGCAAGCCCGGCGAGGGCGGCAACCGGTCCGGCAAGGACGGGCAGGACCTGGTCCTCCCCGTGCCGGACGGCACCGTCGTCCTCGACACGGCGGGCAACGTCCTCGCCGACCTCGTCGGCCACGGCACCTCCTTCGTCGCCGCGCAGGGCGGCCGGGGCGGCCTCGGCAACGCGGCCCTCGCCTCGGCCCGCCGCAAGGCGCCCGGTTTCGCGCTGCTCGGCGTGCCCGGGGACCTCCGGGACATCGTGCTGGAGCTGAAGACCGTCGCCGACGTGGCGCTGGTGGGCTACCCGAGCGCCGGCAAGTCCTCGCTGATCTCCGTGCTCAGCGCCGCCAAACCGAAGATCGCCGACTACCCGTTCACCACGCTGGTGCCCAACCTCGGTGTGGTGACCGCCGGTTCGACCGTGTACACCATCGCCGACGTGCCCGGACTGATCCCCGGCGCCAGCCAGGGCAAGGGCCTGGGCCTGGAGTTCCTGCGGCACGTCGAGCGCTGCTCCGTGCTGGTGCACGTCCTGGACACGGCCACGCTGGAGTCCGACCGCGACCCGGTCTCCGACCTCGACATCATCGAGGCGGAGCTGAGGGAGTACGGCGGCCTGGACAACCGGCCGCGGATCGTGGTCCTGAACAAGATCGACGTCACGGATGGCAAGGACCTCGCCGAGATGGTGCGGCCGGAGCTGGAGGAGCGCGGCTACCGCGTCTTCGAGGTCTCCGCGGTCGCGCACCTCGGTCTGAAGGAGCTGTCCTTCGCGCTCGCCGAGCTGGTGGGCCGGGCGCGGGCCGCGAAGCCGAAGGAGGAGGCGACCCGGATCGTCATTCGGCCCAAGGCCGTGGACGACTCGGGCTTCACCGTGGTCCGCGAGGACGACGGACTGTTCCGGGTGCGCGGCGAGAAGCCCGAGCGCTGGGTGCGGCAGACCGACTTCAACAACGACGAGGCCGTCGGCTACCTCGCCGACCGGCTCAACCGCCTCGGTGTGGAGGAGAAGTTGATGAAGGCGGGCGCCCGGTCCGGCGACGGCGTCGCCATCGGCCCCGAGGACAACGCCGTCGTCTTCGACTGGGAGCCGACCGTCATGGCGGGCGCCGAGATGCTCGGGCGTCGCGGTGAGGACCACCGGTTCGAGGCCCCGCGCCCCGCGGCCCAGCGCCGCCGGGACAAGCAGGCCGAGCGGGACGACAGCGAGCGGGAGTTCGACGACTTCGAGCCCTTCGAGGGTTAAGCGGGGGAGAAGCCGGGGCGTACGGGAGGGCAACCAACCGGCGGCGCGGTGAGTCGTACCGGACGAGCGCGGACGAGGAGCTGACTCCTCGTCCGCGCTCGTTCGTCCTTCCTTCCATTCCCGGGAGCCGACGTGTCCGTACGACGCGGTCTGGTGGTCGCCCTCGCCCTGCTGGGCGCGACTGTCGCAGCACCACCCCTCGCCCACGCCCGACCCGCCCCCCTGACGCAGGACTTCAACGGCGACGGGTACGAGGACCAGGTCACCGGCGTCCCGGTCGCGACCGTCGAGGGGAAGAAGCGGGCCGGGTACATCGCCGTGGTCTACGGCTCCGCGCGGGGACCCGGCACCAAGAGGGTCTACACCCAGGCGTCCCCGGGCATCCCGGGCGGCGTAGAGTCCCACGACCTGTTCGGCGCCCACCTCACCGTCGGCGACTACGACGGCGACGGCTACCCCGATCTGCTGGTGGAGTCCGACAACGAGCAGTGGACGCAAGCAGGCATCGCCCGGGACGGCAGCCGGACCATCCTCTGGGGCGGCCCCAGGCCCTTCACCTCGGGCAAGGTGCTGCCCGCGCTGACCACCTCCCGCTACCAGGGCAGCATCACCGTCGCCGGTGACTTCAACGGCGACGGACACCAGGACCTGGCCCGGCAGGACGACATCCGGTTCGGGCCGTTCGGACGGGACGGCCGGAGCGCCTCGGTGCAGACGAAGGCCCCGTTCATCCTCACCGACGAGCGGACGGCGCTCGTCTCCGGGGACACGGACGGCGACGGCATCACCGACGTCGTGACGCTGGCCCGCGAGTACGAGTCGAACACCGAGCACCGCTTCCTCTACGCCGTCACCGTGGCCCGCGGCAGCGCCTCCGGGCTGCTCCCGCCCGCCACCGTGACCACCTTCCTCGCCAAGGACCCCTGGGACGAGTCCCTGGCCGTGGGCGACGTCGACGGCGACGGGCCGGCCGAGATCGTCACGGGCGGCACCAGCGGGATCCTGATCCTCGACGGCGACTCCGAGCGTCCGATCGACCAGGACACCCCCGGGGTCCCCGGCGCCGAGGAGACCGGCGACCGGTTCGGCGGGTTCGTCTCGGTGGGGGACATCGACGGCGACGGGTACGGCGACATCCTGGCGGGCAATCCGTCCGAGGACTTCGGCGGTCTCACCGACGCCGGCAACTTCGCCGTCCTGCCGGGCGGGCCGGACGGTCCGACCGGGGCGGGCACCGAGGTGTTCAGCCAGGCCGGCGCCGGTGTCCCCGGTGCCGCCGAGTCGACGGACCGCTTCGGCAGCCGTACCGACCTGGTGGACAGCGACGGGGACGGGCGGGGCGAGCCGGTCGTCTCCGCCGTCGGCGAGAACAAGTGGTCCGGTGCCGTCTGGTTCTTCTCGGACCGGGGCACCAGCTCCTTCGGCGGCGGCGCCTTCGGCATGACCGTGACCGGTGCGCGGTTCGGGGACCGCTTCCCGCAGTGAGACCGCCGCGACGCACCGGCTGAGCGGGTGTCAGTGAGCCGGTTTCCGGGACCCGTTGTGGCAAGATCACGCTTTCTTGTGTGATCAACGTGCCGCAGCGGGTCTTCTGTTGTCTGCCTATTTGTCATGTACGCGAATCCCGTGATTCAGCGGGCGGACCGGCCGGGAGCGTGAGCTTCCAGGAGTCCGAAGGGCCCGCGACGCAAGGGAGTTCGCCGATGACCTCAGCGCCGACCACCGCAGGATCGTCCGACCGCCGTCGCTTTCTGACCGCCGGTGCCGCCGTGCTCGGTGCAGCGGCCTCCGCCCAGCTGTGGCTGCCCGCCACCGCCCGGGCCGCCGAAACGTTGCTGCCCGAGGGTGTGTTCAGCCTCGGCGTGGCCTCCGGCGACCCGCTGTCCGACGGCGTCGTGCTGTGGACCCGGCTCGCCCCCGAGCCCCTCAACGGCGGCGGCATGCCCGACACCGTCGTCCCGGTGCAGTGGGAGGTGGCCGAGGACGAGCGGCTGCGCAAGGTCGTGCGCCGCGGCACCGCCCAGGCCCGGCCCGAGTACGGGCACAGCGTCCATGTGGACGTACGCGGACTGCGCCCCGGCCGCCGCTACTGGTACCGCTTCCGCGCCGGCGGCCGCATCTCGCCCGTGGGCCGCACCCGTACCGCGCCCCACCCGCACAGCTCCGGGGGCGAGGTCCGTCTCGCGCTCGCCTCCTGTCAGAACTGGCAGCACGGCTGGTTCACCCCGTACGCCGACATGCTGGCCCAGGACCCGGACGCGGTGCTGTTCGTCGGGGACTACATCTACGAGTCGGTGCCCTCGGCGACGGCCCCGCGCCGACATGAGGGGACCGGGGAGCCGTACACGCTGGAGCAGTACCGCAACCGGTACGCCCAGTACCGCAGCGACCCCGACCTCGCGGCGATGCACGCGGGCGCCCCCTTCGTGGTGACCTTCGACGACCACGAGGTCGACAACGACTTCGCCGGGGAGCTCCCGCAGGACCCGGCCAAGCAGTCGCACGAGGCGTTCACGGCCCGGCTGACGGCGGCCTACCAGGCGTACTACGAGCACATGCCGGTGCGGGCCACGGCCGTCCCGAACGGGCCGCACATCCGCATGCACCGCCGGCTGGAGTTCGGCCGGCTGGCCCGGCTCAACGTCCTCGACACCCGCCAGTACCGCAGCGACCAGGCCACCACCCAGGCCGGCGCCACGGACCCCGCGCTCACCATGCTCGGCGCCGCGCAGAAGCGGTGGCTGCTGGACGGGCTGCGCGACTCGCCCGCGCGCTGGAACCTCGTCGCCTCGCAGATCATGATGGCCGAGACCGATCTGCTGGTCGGCGAGGGCAAGCAGTGGTACTACGACGCCTGGGACGGCTACCAGGCCGAGCGCAACGCACTCCTGCGGGAGTTCCGCTCCGTGCGCAACCCGGTGGTCCTCACCGGCGACCGCCATCTGACGATGGTCAGCGACCTCAAGGAGGACTTCGCGGACCCCGGCTCCGCCGTCGTCGGCGCCGAGTTCGTGGGCACGTCGGTCTCCAGCAACGGGGACCAGGACCAGGAGGCGTTCCGCCGGGACTGGGATCCGCGCCGGGCGGACAACCCGCACTGGAAGCTGCTCGACGCCCACCGCGGCTACCACCTCTTCGACATCCGCCGCGACGGCATCGACGCGCAGGTCAGGGTGGTGGACACGGTCCGCGCGCCCACGGCCGTGCCCAGCACGCTGGCCCGGCTGCGGGTGGAGGCGGGCCGCCCCGGCGTCGAGGTGGTGTGAGTGGCGCTCGTCACACCCTGATACGGCTCTCAGTCAACACTCAGGAACAGGTCCTACCGTCCTTTGACCATGGAGACGGACTGTACGAGAGATGAAGTCCCGGCCAACGGCGGCATCGCTCCGCTTCCGGCCGGGACGAGGCTGCTGCACATCGGCCCGCACAAGACCGGGACCACCTCGATCCAGGGCGCCCTGTTCGCGGCCAAGGACGCGATGGCCGCGCACGGCGTCGACTTCCCCGCCACCAGCAGGCATCCCATGTCGGCCGCGCTGGCCGTGTGCGAGCGCCCCGGGATGATGGGCAACGACAGGCCCACCGAGCGGCACTGGGAGACGCTGGTCGGACAGGTCGCCGCCACCGGTCGCCGCACCTCGGTGACCAGCAGCGAGTTCTTCGCCGACGCCCCCGACGACGACACGATCCGCCGGATCGTCGAGGACCTCGGCGGCGAACGGGTGCACGTCCTGGTCACCCTGCGCCCGCTGGCCAGGATCATGCCCTCGCAGTGGCAGCAGTACGTGCAGAACGGCCTGCGCATGGGGTACGAGAGCTGGCTGGAGCACATGCTCAGGAAGCCGCCGTACGAGAAGCCCAACCCCTCCTTCTGGCGGCGGCACCGGCACGACCGGCTCGTCGAGCGCTGGGTCCGGGCCGTCGGCGCCGACCGGGTCACCGTCGTCGTGGTCGACGACCGGGACCGCGGCGGGCTGATGCGCACCTTCGAGGCGCTGCTCGGACTGCCCGGGAATCTGCTCCAGGAGGTCCCGGACACCGCCAACCGGTCGCTGACCCTCGCCGAGACCGAAATGCTGCGGAATCTTAATGTGGAATTCCGTGGGAATGAGCTGCCCGAGGAGCTCTATTCTCAGCTCATCCGATATGGCGCCGTGATGCATATGAAGAACGCGTGCGCACCGGGTCCGGACGACGTGAAGATCAGCACCCCGCAGTGGGCGGTGGAGGCGGCCGCCGGCATCGGCGCCGAGATGGCCGCGACGATCGCCGCGACGGGCGTACGGGTGCTGGGCGATCCGGCCATTCTCTCCGCCGTCCCCAAGCCTCCCGCCCGGACCGGCGCCGAGCCGCGCATCGCCCCCGAGGTGGCCGCTCAGGCACTGTACGGGGCGCTGGCCGCCGCCGCGGCGGCACCGGTGCGCAACACCGCGCCGGTGAAGTCGCGCACCGTCCACCAGACCTCGTCCATGGAGCTCGTGAAGGTCCTCGGGCACCGCTGTCTGAAGAAGCTGCGCCGCCGCTGACCCCTGTGCGGTTACTCACAGCTACGCCGGACAATTTCCCCGGGAACCGATCGAGCATTCCGACCGTCACCAGGAGTGCAAGGTGAATGACAGGTTGCGCGCACATATGCGGCGGAGGACGCTCACCTTGCACTGCGGTAACCCGAAGTGGGACCATTTCCGAGTTCCCAGTCGCCACAAGGTAGGTCACCTGTGTCCCAGCGCATAGCCAAGCCCCGTACCACCGCAGTGATCCTGGCCGGGGGTACCGGTCAGCGGGTGGGTCTCTCGATCCCCAAGCAGCTGCTGAAGATCGCCGGCAAGGCAGTCATCGAGCACACCCTGACCACCTTCGAGAAGGCCGACTCGATCGACGACGTCATCGTGCTGATGGCGCCGGGCTACGTGCCCGACATTGAGAAGATCGTGGCCAAGGCCGGGTTCACGAAGGTCTCCAAGATCATCGAGGGTGGCTCCACCCGCAACGAGACCACCGAGCGCGCCATCGCGGCGCTCGGCGAGGGCCTCGCGGAGGGTGAGGACCGCAACGTCCTGTTCCACGACGCCGTGCGCCCGCTGCTGTCACAGCGTGTGATCGACGACTGCGTCGTCGCCCTGGAGCGCTTCCAGGCCGTCGACGTGGCCATCCCGTCCGCGGACACGATCATCGTCACCCGCACCCACGGTGAGGACGGCGAGTTCATCACCGAGATCCCGGACCGCTCCCGGCTGCGCCGCGGCCAGACGCCGCAGGCCTTCAAGCTCTCCACCATTCGGCGGGCCTACGAGGTCGCGTCCGGCGACCCGAACTTCCAGGCCACCGACGACTGCTCGGTCGTGCTGAAGTACCTGCCGGACGTGCCGATCCACGTCGTCGCGGGCGACGAGTACAACATGAAGGTCACCCAGCCGGTCGACGTCTTCATCGCCGACAAGCTGTTCCAGCTGGCCTCCACCGCCGCCCCGGAGCAGGTCTCCGAAGAGGCCTACCGCGAGCTGCTGACCGGCAAGACCGTCGTCGTCTTCGGCGGCTCCTACGGCATCGGCAAGGACATCGCCGAGCTGGCCGAGTCCTACGGCGCCAAGGTCTACGCGCTGGGCCGCTCCACCACCGGCACCCACGTGGAGAACCCGGAGGAGGTCGACGACGCGCTGTCCAAGGCATACGCCGAGACGGGCCGCATCGACCACGTCGTCAACACCGCCGGCGTGCTGCGCATCGGCAAGCTCGCCGAGACCGACAACGCCACCATCGAGGAGGCGCTGAAGGTCAACTACCTGGCGCCGGTGCAGATCGCCCGCTCCTCGTACAAGTACCTCGCCGAGACCAAGGGCCAGCTGCTGCTGTACACCTCCAGCAGCTACACCCGCGGCCGCGCCGAGTACAGCCTGTACTCCTCCACCAAGGCCGCCATGGTCAACCTGACCCAGGCGCTGTCCGACGAGTGGGCCGGCGACGGCATCCGCGTGAACTGCATCAACCCCGAGCGCACCGCCACGCCGATGCGCACCAAGGCGTTCGGACAGGAGCCGACGGGTACGCTGCTGTCCTCCGAGGCGGTCGCCCGCACCTCGCTCGACGTGCTGCTTTCCGAGCTGACCGGACATGTGATCGATGTCCGCCAGCAGGACCCGACGGCCGCCGCGGGACAGGCCTCCGGCTTCGAGGCGGCGCTGGCCAGTGTGCTGGACCGTCAGGACGGCGTGGCATAATCAGCAGTTAATAAGCCTTACGGAATTCAGGCCTCTGCGTTTCTTCGCTCACGAAGAATTCACAGGGGCCTGAGTCCTTCGGCCGTTGTTTCCTCAGACCGGCACCCCTCCCAGAGCAGGTTTATCCGTGATCTCCACCGCTATACGCGTCGCCCGGGTGGGCAGCGCGGCCGAGCTGGCCGCGGCGGTCCTCATGATGCTGGGCTTCCCCTGCCTCATGGTGGCCGCGCTCGTACCGAGCGTTCCCGCCTTCGCGGCCGCGGCCGCCGTCACGTACCTGGCGGACCACTATCTGCACCGCAAGGGCAGCTACCTGGTCAACCGCCTGAGCAAGGTGCGCGCCGGACTCTCGATCCGCTTCCTCATCAGGCAGCTGCTCCTGATCCTGCTGCTGGCCCGGCTCGAACTCTCGGACAACCTGGTCTACTACGCGGCCGTGGCCGGCTTCATCGCCTTCTACGGTCTCCAGGCCCCGCACGGCGCCCTGGTCACGCTGATCCGCAACCGGCGCCGGATGCCGGTCGCCACCCGCAACATCGACCTGGCCTCGCGCATCCGCATCCCGGACGCCCCGCCGCGCGCGCTGCTGGACCGGTCCGCCGAGAAGATGCTCCACCTCGACCTGGCCGCGGTGGTCGGCATACTCGTCTCCGCCGCCCTGGACGAGCCGCTCGCCGGGTTCGTCGGCATCGGCCTGACGCTGTTCCTGGGCTGCCTCTACGTCCTCGCGCTCCTGCCCTACGTGCGCGGCGCCAAGATCCCGCCGAACGCCGACCGGGTGCTGGCCGCCGTCGACGAGTGGCTGCTGGAGTACCGCCCCGAGACGGTGCTCTACTTCTCCGGCTCCAAGGACTCCGCCTACCAGGTGAACATGTGGCTGGAGACGATGGAGCAGCTCGACACCAAGCCGCTGATCATCCTGCGCGAGCGGGTCATACTGACCAACCTCGCGCCGACCACGGTCCCCGTCATCTGCGTGCCCGGAGGGGTGCACCTGATGAACCTGGACCTCACCACCGTGCGCGTCGCGCTCTACGCGGCGAACGTCGGCAAGAACATCCACCTGCTGCGCGTGCCCACCATGAAGCACGTCTTCATCGGCCACGGCGACAGCGACAAGCTGGCCAGCGTCAACCCCTTCAGCAAGGTCTACGACGAGGTGTGGACCGCCGGCCGCGCGGGCCGCGACCGGTACGCCATAGCGGACGTCGGCGTCCGCGACGACGACATCGCCGAGGTCGGCCGCCCGCAGCTGGCGCCCATCCAGACCTGGCAGGGCGTCCCCGAGGGCCGGATGCCCACCGTGCTGTACGCGCCCACCTGGGAGGGCTGGGACGGCAACCCGGGCAACACCTCGCTCGTGCTGGCCGGCGAGAACATCGTCAAGCGCCTGGTGAAGGCGGACCCGCCGGTCCGTGTCCTGTACAAGCCGCACCCCTTCACCGGCACCGTCAGCCCCGAGGCGAAGGCCGCCCATCTGCGGGTCACCGCGCTGGTGGTCAGGGCCGCCGCCGAGCGTGCCGCCGACGCCCGCTTCGCCGGCGACGGCGCCGCCCGCACCGCGGCCAAGGCGGACCTGGCCCGTATCGAGGCGCGTCTGGCCGAGCTGTCCGGCAACGGCAAGGAGCGCGGCGACGAGGCCGAGGCCAGCCGGGACGGTGTGGTGGACGTCGCCCGGCACGCGGAGGTCGCCCGGCTGCGCGCCGAGTGGAACGACGCCTACTGGCGTTCCTTCGGCACCCACGAGCACCGGGTGATCGACGGCGCCGAGCCGCGTCTGTACGACTGCTTCAACGTCTCCGACGCGATGGTCTCCGACATCTCCAGCGTGGTCTCCGACTTCATCGCGAGCGGCAAGCCGTACGCGGTCACCGACTCCGCCCAGCTGGGCGAGGAGGAGTTCAAGCGGCAGAACACCGCGGTGCGCGCCGCGGTGATCCTCGCCAACAGCGCCGACCGGCTCGGCGAGCTGCTCGACGCGGTCCGCGCCCCCGCCGCCGACCCGCTGGCCGAGGAGCGCGGCGAGCTGAAGCGGTATCTGCTCGGCCCCGACGAGCCAGCGTCCATCGTGCAGTTCAACACCGCGGTCGCCAACCTCGCCCTGAAGGCCGAGACCCGCAACCTCGGCCAGGAGGCCCGTACGGCCACCACCGAGTCCGCGGAGCTGACCGGCTGACCGCTTTCGAACACGGCACTTCGGCCCCCGGGGAGTTCAACTCCCCGGGGGCCGAACGCTTTTCACACCTCCTAACCCATGTGACCTGAGTCACTATTCGCTCATGATCGGGCAACCGCCTGCCCGACTCAACCGTCTTCTAGGTAGCGAAAAGGAATTACGGGAGAAAACCTTCCGTTTACTAGGGGGAAACGTGACCGTGACGCAGCCTGATGTGAGCGTCGTCATCGGGGCGTACGAAGCGATGCCGTACCTCGTCGCTTGCCTGGAGTCAGTCGAGTCGCAGACCATCGACCCGGCGCGGATCGAGGTCATCGCGGTGGACGACGGCTCGACCGACGGCACGGGGGAGTACCTGGAGGAGTTCGCGGCCCGCGCACCGATGCCGGTGACGGTGATCCGGCAGGAGAACTCCGGCGGGCCGAGCGGCCCGCGCAACATGGGCCTCGGCAAGGCCGCCGGACGTTACGTCTTCTTCCTCGACGCCGACGACCGGCTCGGCACCGAGGCCCTGGAGCGGATGGTCGCCGCGGCCGACCGCAACGGCACGGACGTGGTCCTCGGGCGGGTCGAGGGCATCAACCGCAACCCGCCGAAGTCGATGTGGGACCGCACGCTGGAACGCACCGACGTGTACTCCTCCAACATCAAGTTCACGCTGAGCGCGCAGAAGCTGTTCCGCCGCGAGCTGCTGACCCGGCACGGCATGCGCTTCGACGAGTCCCTGTGGACCGGCGAGGACGCGCTGTTCACCCTGGAGGCGTACCTGCGCGCCGACGGCGTCTCGGTGATCGCCGACTACACCTGCTACTACCTGGTGGGCCGGGAGGACGGCAAGCACGTGACGAAGAGCGGGGGTTACGCCCGGCGCTTCGACTCCGCGCGCGCCCTGATGGGCCTGATCACCGAGATGGTCCCACCCGGACCCCGGCGCGATGTGCTCATGGTCCGCCCCTTCGTCGTCACGCTGCTGCCGCAGTTCGGCCCGAAGCTGCTCAAGGACTCCGAGAAGGTCCGGCGCCACAAGTACGAGCTGGCCGCACCGCTGTTGGCCGCGCACTGGAACGAGGGCGTCGCACAGCGCCTGCGGGTCGAGGAACGGCTGAGGATGCACCTGCTGGCGACAGGGCAGTACGAACGCCTGCTGGAGGTCGTGAGGTTCTCCAGGGCGAAGAAGGAGCCGGCGGCCCTCCTGGAGAAGAGGGGCCGCCGGGTCTACCTGGGGTACCCGTACTTCCGGGACGCCGAGGCCGGGATACCGGACTCCGTCTATCTGGCCGAGCCCCGGGAGGCCCGGCGCGTGCCCGGGTACCGGGAGGGCGGCACCGACTACTTCATGCGCCGGGTGCTGCGGAAGGTCCGGCGGATGCGGCGGGCTCCGGCGACACGCTGAGCCGCTGGCCGGGGATGGTCCGGGCCCTGCGCTCCTGGGCCGCCGAACCGAGCGCCAGCACGGCCGAGTCGAAACGCTCCTGGGCGGACGGCTCGTCCGGACCCAGCAGATACCGCTTCAACTCCACCCGCGCCTCGGCGAGTTCGTCCTTCGCCGGATCCCGTACCGCCGCCAGCAGCTCCGCCACCCCGGACGCGTCCGGGGTCAGCACGGTCGCCGCCCGTACGGTCGGGAACGTCTCGCGGAACTCGTCCGGCGCCAGCCCGCTGGTGTTGGCGACCGCGTACGGCTTCCCGCTCACCAGGAAGTCGCTGACCACGCTGGAGACATCGCTGATCAGCAGGTGCGACCGGTTGAAGCAGGCGAACAGGGTGGGCCGCGGCCCCGTGACGATCTGGTGCTCCCACTCGGGCAGCGAGTCCCAGTACGCCTCCTCCCAGGCCTCGGTGGCCTTGGCCACCGCACGCGCCCGCCCCGGCTCGGGCGCCGACTGCGCGAGCATCCGCTCGGCCTGGTCGGCACCCGGGCGGAACGCGGTCGCGGTCAGCCGGTCCAACTCGGCCGTACGGCGGGCCAGTTCGCCCTCGCCGTCGGGCCGGGGCCCCGAACGGCCCCGGTTCGCGGCGCGCACCAGCTCCCGGATCCGCAGATCGGCCGCGCCGGCCCGGGGATCGACCGACCCGGTCAGCGGGTGCGGCTTGTACAGCAGCCGCACCCCCGGGTCCGCCAGCAGCGCCCGCACCAGGTTCTCGCCGGCCTCGACCACCGAGGTGTTCCCGGGGTTGCCGTCCCAGCCCTCCCAGGTCGGCGCGTACAGCACGGTCGTGAACGCGCCCGTCGGCGGGCCCGCGTACGGCCGTACGGCGTCCAGTTGCGGACGGCCGATCTCCACGACGTCCTTGTCCTCCACGCCCACCTCGGCCTGCGCGTACCGCTCGCGCGCCGCCGGACCGGCCACCCACACCTCGTCGTACGCCTTCGCGTAGGGGTTGCAGGACGACAGCTTGTCGCTCTCCCCGTGGTTGACGAAGGTGTGCTTCAGCGTGGGGATGCGCAGCACCTGGGAGGTCTTGCCGGAGTTCGAGGGGTGGATCAGCACCTGGAGCGTGGACTGCTCCAGACGCATCAGCGTGGAGACCTTCGGCAGGCAGATCACCGGGACGTCGGTCGCCGCGAGCTTCTGGACCATGAACCGCTCGCGCAGCACGATCAACGGCCGTCCCTGAAGGCGCGACAAGGGCTCCAGCCACATGTTCGCCTGGTACGCCGAGGAGGTGCCGCCGGAGAAGTACAGACCCACGGTCGGCCGGTACTCGGCCAGCCAGCGGTCGAGCCATTCCAGCGTCTCCCGCTCGCCCGCCGGACGCCGGCCCGGCAGCAGCCGCAGCAGCAGGGTGCCCAGGCCCAGCACGGCCAGACCGAGGGAGAGCGCCAGACCGAGGGCCGCGAAGCGGTGGTCGGCGGTGGCGGCGGTGGCCAGCAGACCGGCCGTCGCCGGCAGGCCGTGCACCAGCAGCCGGGGCCCGGGGCGGCGCAGCAGCACCGGCGGGGCGGGGGACAGGCGCAGCGTGGAGGCGTCGATGTTCCGGGTCACCACCGGCAGGGTGCGGGTGCGGCGGACCAGGACCGAGGCGGCCTGGATCGCGCAGTGCAGCGCGTAGCAGCCGAGCAGGGCGGCCACCAGGGGTGCGTAGGAGGACTCCCGCTCCTGTCCGCCGAGCCTGAGCAGGGCCACCACCAGCAGCAGGTCCCGCAGGACATGGCGCACGGTGATGTCCAGGTGCGCCTTGGCGAACAGCGGCAGCAGCCCGCGCTGCCAGCGGTGCAGGGCGCCCTCCACGGCCAGGCACAGCACCGTCGAGGCGATCAGCAGCGGAACGTGCGGGCGCAGGGCGGCCACGGCCTGGGCCGCGAGCGCGCCCGACAGCAGGACGGCCGGCCACGCCCGTGCCGGGATCCTGAGACGGGGCGGGAGACGGAGGGGTAGGGGCACTGCGGTCACTCCAGGGTCGGCGCACAGGGGCGAACGGGTTAACGTCCGCCCGCCTCCGGACGACACGCAGGTGTCGTCCGGAGAACCTGGCCGGAAACCTGGAGTGAGCCGCTACGGGCCGGGGGCTACTGCTTGCCCGACTGGAGCGCCTTGCGCAGCGGCCGGCCGACGACGCGGCGGGCCCGGCGGTACACCGAGGGCTGCACGGTCTCCGTGGCCTTGGCGCCGTTCTTGGCGAGCTCCTGCTTCAGCTTGGCGTTGTCCGCGCTCAGCTTGGTGATGCGGTTCTGGAGCCAGCCGAAGCGGGTCGCCATGGCGACCGGGTCGGCGTCGTTCCAGGGGCGGATGCCGGCCGGGAAGGACAGCGCCCGCATGCGCTCCTCGAACGCGGCACCGCCGTCGCCGTGGGTGAAGGTGTTCTGCAGGCCGTTGCGGTCCAGGAACCCCGTGAAGCGCTCGAACCGCTCGTGGTGGCCGTCGACCAGCGGGCCGAAGTCCGCCTCGGCGTACAGCTTCGCCGGGTCCACGTCCGAGCCCTTGGCGATCGTGTCGATGCGCTGGTGCGGGATGTCGAAGTACCGGCACAGCTCCAGCGTCCGCGAGTCGCTGCACAGCACCGTCGCGGGGGTGCCGGCGAGCAGCGCCGCGATGTTGCCGTGGATGCGGGAGCCGAAGGAGTAGTCGAACTCGCGCAGGTCGTCGATCCAGGTGATCGGGTCGATGTAGACGCGCGCCTTGTCCTCCCGGTACATCGGGTGGTCCGGGTGCGTCGGCATCGCGGTGATCCGGCCGTTGGGCCCGGACACGTCCCGCCAGTGCAGCTGCACGGCGTCGCTGAGGTTCTGGCCGATGTAGCGGAGGTGCGGGTAGCGCTCGTGGGCGTGGGCGATGACCCGGTCCATGCCCTGCTTCTGCACCGCGCTGTGCGAGCCGTTGACCGCGACGCGCGAGTCGGCGGTCAGCTCGGGGACCCGCTTGGCGACCGTGAGGTCCTTGCCCCACATGAACATCGACGGGCAGCCGATGACCTCGACGTCCCGGAAGCCCATGGCCTTGAGGTACTGCTCGGTGAACTCGCCGCGCACGCCGATCGAGGCGCTGTGGTCGAGGACCGCGGAGACGAAGGCGCGTACGGACGCCTCCATCGGCTTCAGCCGGGCGGGGTCGTAGTCGAGACCGGTCTGCGCACCGACACCGACCACGACCACGGGTATCCGCAGCTTGGTGATGAGCCGGGTGAGACGGTCCAGCATCGGCTCGAACGACGGGCGGAACGCGTTGGCGAGGGGCACGACGAACGCGTCGTACCGCTCGTTGATCCTCCCGGCGGCCTGCACGTTGGTCCTGATGCCGTTGGACACCACCTCGGTGCCCGGGACCTCGAGGATCTTGTGGGTGGCGTCGCTGAAGATCAGGTTGCCGGAATTGGTGGCGATGACGTCGCGGTGGAGGGCTTCTTCCACGGGGACGGCGTCGTAGGGGCTCTTCCCCGATCTGAGGAGGATGCGCCGCGCGGGGGGAACATTCGATGACACAAACGTCAGACTAATTTCCTCCGGGCGTTCATTTCTATATGCAGTGAGTACAACCTTTTCGGGGTGCGCGGACGGTGATCGTCCGGCTACCGTCTCGCTGTCCGGGCTCTGGACCGATGCGCGAGGGACGCCACGCTTCGCGTAGATTGCCGGTCAGTCGACGTGCGAGGGGACGGAACAGCAGGTGACAGGCGCAAGGCAGGCCGTGACCGAGGCGCGCAGGGTCGTCGTCAAGGTGGGTTCCTCGTCCCTGACCACCGCCTCCGGAGGGCTCGACGCGGACCGTGTGGACGCCCTCGTGGACGTCCTGGCGAAGAGCCGCAGCGGCGGCGAACGTGAGATTGTTCTCGTTTCCTCCGGGGCCATCGCCGCCGGACTCGCCCCCCTCGGACTGCGCCGCCGGCCCAAGGACCTGGCCCGCCAGCAGGCCGCCGCCAGCGTCGGCCAGGGCCTGCTGGTCGCCCGCTACACCGCCTCCCTCGCCCGCTACGGCATCCGTGTCGGCCAGGTGCTGCTCACCTCCGACGACATGAGCCGCCGCGCCCACCACCGCAACGCCTCCCGCACCCTCGACAAGCTCCTCGCGATGGGTGCCCTCCCGGTCGTCAACGAGAACGACACCGTCGCCACCGACGAGATCCGCTTCGGCGACAACGACCGCCTCGCCGCCCTCGTCGCCCACCTGGTCCGCGCCGACCTGCTGGTCCTGCTCTCCGACGTCGACGGCGTCTACGACGGCGACCCCAGCAGGCCCGGCACCTCGCGGATAGCGGAGGTACGCGGCCCCCAGGACCTCGCGCACGTCGAGATCGGCAGCGCGGGCAAGGCGGGGGTCGGCACCGGCGGCATGGTCACCAAGGTCGAGGCCGCCCGCATCGCGGCCGCCGCCGGCATCCCCGTGGTGCTCACCAGCGCCGTCCACGCGGCCGACGCGCTCGCCGGCGGCGACACCGGCACCTACTTCCACGCCACCGGCAGGCGCTCCGCCGACCGGCTGCTGTGGCTCCAGCACGCCTCCACCCCGCAGGGCTCGCTCACCCTCGACGACGGCGCGGTACGGGCCGTGGTGGAGCGCCGCAAGTCGCTGCTGCCGGCCGGGATCGCCTCCGTGGAGGGCGAGTTCAGCGCCGGCGACCCGGTCGAACTGCGCGACGGCGCCGGGCGCGCGGTCGCCCGCGGGCTGGTCAGCTTCGACGCCAAGGAGATCCCCCAGCTCATCGGCCGCTCCACCCACGAACTGGCCCGCGAGCTCGGCCCCGCCTACGAGCGCGAGGTCGTCCACCGCGACGACCTGGTGCTGCTGGAGCCCTGACACCCGTCCGAAAACAGGGTGAACGCCCCGGCAAAGGTGTCGCCCTGAGGTGGACGTTCCGCAAAACCGCCACAGACGCGCTTGCGGCCTGCTCAACTTTGTCTCGGGACACAATCCGCCGAGCGCTGCTCGACCGTGGGACGAAGGAGGCCGTCGTGAGACGAATGCGCCCTGGGGCGGCGTCCGGCGCCGGCATCGGCCGTCCCTCCTCCCGGGCGGCCGGCGAGGAGCGCGCCCTGACCAGCGTCGCGACCGGCGAGCGGGCCGGCGGCGGGGAGCCCGCGGACCTGCCCCGGCTCTGGCACGTCACGCTCAGCGTCTCCGGCGAGGAGGCCCCGCTGAAGGAGGTCCGGCGCGCCCTGGAACAGCTCGCCCACGACCACCCCTTCCTGCTGACCAGCCGCTACGCCAACGACCACGCAGAGATCCGCTACTGGGAGGAGGCCCGCGACCTGCACGACGCGGCCGCCGTCGCGCTCAGACTGTGGGGCGAGCACCGCCAGAGCGCGGGCCTGCCGCCCTGGGAGATCGTCGGCCTGGAGGTCATCGGCCGCGAGACCTACCACCAGCGCATCGCCGAGGGCTACGGCCCGCTGCCCGCCACCCCGGTCGGCGTGCACCCCTACTGACGGGCCGGTGCCGGGCCGCGGGGTCGTCGAGCGCAGCTGGAGAACCCCTTTTGCGTCACCTTCGGACGGCTTGTCTCGCGGTGTGGGACGTCCCGTGAACCGGTTCCCGGCGCGCACTACCCTTCCTCCATGACCACGCTCTCGCCGTACGACTCGATGACCCCGGTCACCCAGGCCGCCTACCGCGCCAAGGCCGCAGCGGCCGACCTCGCGCCGCTCCCGCGGGCCGCCAAGGACGACGCGCTGCTCGCCATCGCGGACGCGCTGGAGGTCCGGACGAGCGAGATCGTCGAGGCGAACGCCAAGGACGTCGCCGCCGCCCGCGAGGCCGGCACCAGCGAGTCGGTCGTCGACCGGCTGACGCTCACCCCGGAGCGGGTGCGGGCCATCGCCTCCGACGTCCGCGACGTCGTCGCACTGCCCGACCCGGTCGGCGAGATCGTCCGCGGCTCCACCCTGCCCAACGGCATCGACCTGCGCCAGGTCCGCGTCCCGCTCGGCGTGGTCGGCATCATCTACGAGGCCCGCCCCAACGTCACCGTGGACGCCGCCGCGCTCTGCCTGAAGTCCGGCAACGCCGTCCTGCTGCGCGGCTCCGCCTCCGCCTACGAGTCGAACACCGCCCTCGTCCGGGTGATCCGGGACGCCGTCGGCGGCGCCGGACTGCCCGCCGACGCCGTCCAGCTCGTGCCCGGCCAGAGCCGGGAGAGCGTGGGCGAGCTGATGCGCGCCCGCGGCCTGGTCGACGTCCTCATCCCGCGCGGCGGCGCCTCCCTGATCCGGACGGTCGTCAACGAGTCGACCGTCCCCGTGATCGAGACCGGCACCGGCAACTGCCACGTCTACGTCGACGCGCAGGCCGACCTCGACATGGCCGTGGAGATCCTGGTCAACTCCAAGGCCCACCGGGTGAGCGTCTGCAACGCCGCCGAGACCCTGCTGGTCCACCAGGACATCGCCGCCGAGTTCCTGCCCCGGGCCCTGGACGCCCTCGCCGACGCCGGGGTCACCGTGCACGCCGACGAGCGGGTCATGGCGTACGCCAAGGACTCCCGGGCCACCGTGGTGGAGGCCACCCCCGAGGACTGGGAGACCGAGTACCTCTCCCACGACATCGCCGCCGCCGTGGTCGACTCCCTCGACAAGGCCGTCGAGCACATCCGGCTGTGGACCTCCGGGCACACCGAGGCGATCGTGACGACCTCGCAGCAGGCCGCCCGCCGCTTCACCCGGCTGGTCGACTCCACCACCGTCGCGGTCAACGCCTCGACCCGGTTCACCGACGGCGGCCAGTTCGGCTTCGGCGCCGAGATCGGCATCTCCACCCAGAAGCTGCACGCCCGCGGCCCGATGGGCCTGCCGGAGCTGACCAGCACGAAGTACATCGTCACCGGCGACGGGCACATCCGGCCCTGACCGGCCGAGCGCCGCACGGCAGGCGTCTCACAGGGCGGATGAATTTCCGTACCGTCTGCCCAAATTGACCCCCCAGGTCTACTCTGGATCCGTGCCGGAGGACGTGGGGGGTACGCCGTTCCCTGACGGCTGGGATCCCGACAACGACCACGACCGCGGGGTGTCGGACGAAGAGTTCGCCTCCGTGGTCTTCGACGAGGCCTTCGTACAGGCGGCCACCCTGCACGAGCCGACCGCCGTGGAGCGCCTCCTGGCCGCCGCCCAGGCGAGAGCCGAGGCCTCCGAGGCGGAGGCCCGCCGCACCCGCCGCCGTGGCGAGCGGTACGACGACGGGTACGGCTCCGCCGGCTTCCGCTCCGACCGGGACCTCGACGACCCAGACGTCCTGGAGGACCGCTACGGCGCCCCCGGCCCCCACGGCAAGCAGGTCGCCCGCTGGCACCGTCCCGTCGCCTGGATGCTCGCCCTGATCATGGGCATCGGGATGGTCGCGCTGGCCTTCACCGCGGTCTACCGGGGTGCCTCCTCCGGCAGCCGCGATCCGGTCCCGCCGCCGGCCACCACCGGGGTGGAACAGGGCGGGGCGGGGGCGCCCTCGGCCTCCGCCGACCACTCCCAGCCGGCCATATCGGCCGTCCCCCGGACCCCCTGAACGCACTCCGGCCGGAACCCGCCATTCCTGGTGAGAACCTGTCAGAACTTGTCGTACGGCGGGGCGTTTACCCGGGCCTGCGGCGACCTACCCTGAAGATATGGGCGGGCCTGGAAACCCACCTGAGGGGACGCCCGAGGGGGTACCCGGAGGTGGCGAGGACGAGTACCGATCCGTCGTCTTCGACGAGTCGTTCATCCGCGCTGCCCGGCTCCAGGAGTTCTCCGCCCAGGAACGCATCGACGATCACACGCCGGCCGTCCGCCGCCGTACGCCCGTGCGCCGGGGCCTGTCCCGGCAGGCACTGGTCCTGGTCCTGCTGATCGCCGTCGCCTTCGGCACCGCGATCTACATGGGGGTGCGCCACCCCTACCAGACCCCGCCGGACCCCGAGCCGGTGGCCGCGGCCCGGATGACCGTGATCCCGCTCGCCCCGCCCGGCCGGGTGCCCGGCTCCTCCGACACCGAGACGCTCTTCGCCCGCAGCCCCGCCGCCCGGTACCGGATCGGCGCCGAGGGCGTGCCGCTGCCCGCCGCCCGCCGCACCGACCACTTCTCCGACGGCCAGGTCGTCAACGCGCTGAGCATCGCCAAGGACTACATCGTCCGCTCCTCGCTCTACCCCGAGGTCCTCCTCGGCGAGCAGGTCCGGCCGGTGCGGGTGCTGCTCGACCCGGACCAGCTCGACCAGTTCGACCGGAGCTTCGACCACCCGGCCGCCGACGGCAGGCACGCCCCCACCGGCTGGCTGATCCGCTTCGACCCGGCCGGCGTCGAACTCGCCGACCGCAGGATCCGGGTGCAGGGCACCCTCACGGTCGCCGAGACGGACTCGGCGACCCTGGAGGTCGTCGCGGACCACACCTTCGTCTACGCGCTGAGGCCGGCCGACTCCGGGGAAGCGGCGCGGGCCTCCCTGTTCACCGTCCGGCGCGAGCTGCACTTCCGCTTCGACCACGACGACCTGCGCATGAGCCAGGCCCAGCTGATCGTCTCCGCCGTCCAGGCGGGCCCGCTGTCCTGCTCCGACGACTCGGCGGACCGGCTGCGCCCGCTGCTGGCCGGCCAGAGAGCGAAGGCCGGCGGCCCGGCCGGCACGGACCCCTATGCGACGGGCGACGCGACGGCGCTGTGCGGAGCCCTCGCGGCGAGCGCCCAGCCCGGGGTGTGAGCCCCTCCGCCGAGCCCCCGCTCAGTCCTCGTCGCGCGGGGAGTCCTTCGGCGGCCGGTCCTCGGAGCTTCGGCCCCCGGAGTCCTGGTCCCTCGGCGTGGACGCGGCGAAGCCGCCGAAGCCCCGCCGGACCCGGCCGCCGAGGTCGCCCGCCCCGCCCGCGATGTCGGTGACCAGCTTCATCAGCGGGTCCTTCGACGTCTTCACATGCGAGGCGTAGTGCGAGGCGGACTCGCGGAACGAGTCCGTGACCGAGGTGTCCTTGTCCTCCGTGCGGCGCGGGTAGTGGCCGTCCATGATCCGCTGGTGGTCCCGGGACTCCGCCCACTTCTTCAGCTCGGCCGCGCGGACCGCGGTGAAGGGGTGCGAGCGGGGCAGCACGTTCAGGATCTTCAGCACCGAGTCGCGCAGGTCGCCCGCGGACTCGTACTCCTCGGCCTGGGCGAGGAACGCGTCCACGTTCATCTCGTGCAGGTGGTTGCCGCCCGCGATCTTCATCAGGCCGCGCATCGAGGCGGTCAGGTCCTGGCCGACCAGCAGCCCGGCCCGGTCCGCCGACAGCTCCGACTTGCGGAACCACTCGCGCAGCGCGGTCACGATCGCCATGATCGCCACCGAGCCCAGCGGGATCCAGGCGACCCGGAGGGCGAGGTTGGTCAGGAACAGCAGGATGGTCCGGTACACGGCGTGCCCGGACAGCGCGTGCCCCACCTCGTGCCCGACGACCGCCCGCATCTCCTCCTCGTCGAGGAGCTCGACGAGCCCGGTCGTCACCACGATGATCGGCTCGTCCAGGCCGATGCACATCGCGTTCGGCTTCGGGTCCTGGGTGACGTACATCGGCGGGACCTTCTCCAGGTCCAGGATGTAGCAGGCGTCCCGCAGCATGTCGTTGAGATGGGCGAACTGCTGGTCGGAGACGCGCACCGAGTCCGACAGGAACAGCAGCCTCAGACTGCGCTCGGGCAGCAGCCCGCTCAGCGCCTTGAAGACGGTGTCGAACCCGCTCAGCTTGCGCAGCGCCACCAGCGCGCTGCGGTCGGCCGGGTGCTCGTAGGCGCGCGAGGAGATCCCGGGGAAGCGCCTGCGCTGCCTGCTGGGCACCTTCTCGTGCCCGTTGTGCTGGTGGCCGTCGTCGGACATGTGATCCCCCATGTGCGTCTGTGTGGCCGTCTGTGGCCCCTGCGGGCCCCCGGAGCGGGCTCCAGCCTAGGCGGAGCTACGGTGAACGGTCAGCACAGTGAACGGAGTCCCACACCATGGAGCACAACCCCCCGGCCGCCTGGTTCGCCGAGGCCGCGCGAGCGGCCGAGACACAAGGGGCGGGGAATCTGATCCGCGTGATCCTGGTCGTGATGATCCTGGGCTCTGTCCTGACCGCCTGGTTCCTGCTGCGGGGGTACAAGTCGAAGGACGAATGAGGCGCCGGATAAGTTGCCTCGGCCCGGACCCGGCGCGTCCCCGGCCCGGAATCGGCCCGGCGCCCACGGCACCAACGGCGGAGTCGGCGTGATCGCTGCGGAGCCGCCCGCTTACGATGAGCCGACACCTTTATCCCGCCCACACCCGAAGGTCCTGCCGAAGATGAGCTTCCAGAGCACCGCTGCCCAGTTGGCCACCCTCGCATCCGAGGGCGCAGAGCACGGCGGCAACCACGAGAGCCTCGAACCGCTGGTGACCGGCGGAGCTGCCTTCGTCATCCTGATGCTCCTGCTGTGGATCACCATGAGCTTCAACCGCGACCGCTGACCGCGCAGGCCCGGCCGGTCCCCGGAGGTCCGGCGACGATGGCCCGCGGGCCGGGCCGGTAGGGTCTGCACGCATGGGAGAGCAGGACATGCCTACCGGCCCCGGCACAGGCCCGTCGAACCCCGGCAAGCGCCGGCTCGGCGTCATGGGCGGAACGTTCGACCCGATCCACCACGGGCACCTCGTGGCGGCCAGTGAGGTCGCCGCGCAGTTCCACCTGGACGAGGTGGTGTTCGTCCCGACCGGGCAGCCGTGGCAGAAGAGCCACCGCCAGGTCACCCCGGCCGAGGACCGCTATCTGATGACGGTCATCGCGACCGCCGAGAACCCGCAGTTCTCGGTGAGCCGGATCGACATCGACCGCGGCGGCCCGACCTACACCGCGGACACGCTGCGCGACCTGAAGGCGCTCAACCCCGACACCGACCTCTTCTTCATCACCGGTGCCGACGCCCTCGGTCAGATCCTGACCTGGCGGGACACGCAGGAACTGTTCTCCCTCGCGCACTTCATCGGGGTCACCCGGCCCGGCCACCACCTGGCCGACCCCGGACTCCCGGAGGGCGGGGTCTCGCTCGTCGAGGTTCCCGCCCTGGCCATCTCCTCCACAGACTGCCGTGCGAGAGTCGCCAAGGGCGACCCGGTCTGGTATCTGGTGCCGGACGGGGTCGTGCGCTATATCGACAAGCGCGAGCTGTACCGCGGCGAGTGAGCCGAGAGGGGCACCGGTGAACGACCGATACGACGCGGGGTACGGGTCCGACCAGCAGTACGAACTCGTCGGCTACGACGAGTACGGGCAGCCGGTCTATCGACAGGTCCCGCCGCAACAGCCCCCTCAGCAGCCCTACGACCCCTACGCTCAGCAGGGGTACGGCTACGATCCGTACGCGACCGGGCAGCAGCAGCCGGTCCCGCCGTACGAGGGCCACGACCCCTACGAGGGCCGAACGGCGGGCCACGACCCGTACGGCGCGGGCGGCACGGCCGCCGGCTACGACCCCTACGGCCCCACCGCCGCGAGCGGGCAGCAGCCGCGGGTCGCCGAGCAGACCGCGTACATCCCGCAGCAGGCCGGGCCCGCCGAGGAGCCCGAGGAGCCGCGGGCGGACGAACGGGACTACCGCACCGGGCAGTTCGCCTTCGTCGAGGAGCCCGACGGCGACTCCGAGGACGTCATCGACTGGCTGGCGTTCACCGAGAACCGCACCGAGCGCCGTGAGGAGGCCCGGCGCCGGGCCCGCAGCCGGATCGTCGCCCTGGTCGTCGTCATGGCCCTGTGCGCCGTCGGCGGCGTCGGCTACCTCTGGTACGCCGGAAAGCTCCCCGGGCTCTCCTCCTCCGACGAAAAGACCGGCACCACCACCGCCGTCGGCGCCCAGAAGCGGGACGTCGTCGTCGTCCACCTGCACGACACCAGGAGCGGCGACACCGCGACGGCCCTGCTCGTCGACAACACCACCACCGAGCAGGGCACCACCGTCCTGCTGCCCAACTCGCTCTCCCTGACCGGCGACGACGGCACCACGACCACCCTCGCCAAGTCGGTCGAGGACGACGGCTCGGCCGGCACCCGCGAGGCGCTGGACACCGTCCTCGGCACCGAGATCCAGGGCACCTGGCGGCTGGACACGCCCTACCTCCAGAACCTCGTCGACCTCGTCGGCAACATCGACATCGACACCGACACCGATGTGCCCGACCCGTCCGCCAAGAAGTCCAAGGGCGCCGCCCCGCTGGTCACCAAGGGCGAGGCGCAGACCCTCAGCGGCAAGATGGCCGTCGCCTACGCCACCTACCGCGGCTCCGGCGAGGCCCAGAACGCCCAGCTCCAGCGGTTCGGGCAGGTCATGCAGGGCGTACTGCGCAAGCTGTCCTCCGACGCGCAGGCCGCGACGGTCACCGTGCAGACGCTCCAGCAGATCCTCGACCCGTCCATGACCGACAAGGACCTCGGCACCTTCCTCGCCCAGCTGGCCGACCTCGCCAAGGGCGGCGACCACAGAACGGCGCTGCTGCCGGTGCAGGGCGACGGCACGCTGAGCGCCGAGACCAGCGCCAGCGTGGTCAAGGACGTCCTCGGCGGCACCGCGAAGAGCCCCGACCAGGGTGCGGCCGTGCGGGTCTCGCTGCAGAACGCCACGGGTGTGAAGGACAACACGGAGAAGGCCAGGGTGGTCCTGCTCAACGGCGGCTTCACCTTCCTCGACGGCGGTACCGCCGGAGCGGCCCAGGCGGCCTCGAAGGTCGTCTACACCGACGCCGGGGACAAGGCGGACGCCACCGAGGTCGCCAAGACCCTGGGCCTGCCCACCAGCGCCGTCTCCAAGGGGAAGACCACCTCGAACGCGAACGTCTCGGTGATCCTCGGCCAGGACTACGCGCCGTCGTCCTAGGCCGGGGGCCCGGCCCGGGGCGCCAACAATCGCGTGGGGTGCCGTCGGCGGTCGTGAGACCCTTGAGTCCCAGTGACCGCCGACGGAAAGCCTTGTAGTGACCGCCACTGACCGTTCCATCGAGCTCATCACCACCGCCGCACAGGCGGCGGCCGACAAGCTCGCGCACGACATCATCGCCTACGACGTCAGCGACGTGCTGTCGATCACCGACGCCTTCCTGCTGGCCTCCGCGCCCAACGACCGCCAGGTCAAGTCGATCGTCGACGAGATCGAGGAGCGGCTGAACAAGGAGCTCGGCGCCAAGCCGGTCCGCCGCGAGGGCGACCGCGAGGCCCGCTGGGTCCTGCTCGACTACGTCGACATCGTCGTCCACGTCCAGCACAGCGAGGAGCGCGTCTTCTACGCCCTGGAGCGGCTGTGGAAGGACTGCCCCGAGCTGGAGCTGCCCGAGGACGCCAAGGCCACCCGCGGCAAGGCCGCGGAGCACGCCAAGCTCCAGGCCGCCGAGGACGCGGCCGAGCCGGGTGGTGAGTGGCGGTGAGCGCCACCGGTGAGCCCACGGCCGGCCGCCCCGGCCGTGGGCGCCGGGTGATCCTGTGGCGCCACGGCCAGACCTCCTGGAACGTGGAGCGCCGCTTCCAGGGCACCACCGACGTCGCCCTCACCGAGACCGGGATCGCGCAGGCCCGCCGCGCCGCCCGGCTGCTCGCCTCCCTCAAGCCCGACGCCATCGTCGCCTCCGACCTGAAGCGCGCCGCGGACACGGCCGGTGAGCTGGCCGCCCTGACCGGTCTGGACGTCGCCCACGACGAGGGGCTGCGGGAGACCTACGCGGGTGTCTGGCAGGGGCTCACGCACGAGGAGATCATCGCCCGCCACGGCGAGGAGTACGCCGCGTGGAAGCGCGGCGAGCCGGTCCGCCGCGGCGGCGGCGAGCTGGAGACCGAGGTCGCCGACCGCGCCGCCCCGGTGGTGCTCCGGCACGCGGAGAAGCTGCCCGACGACGGCACCCTCGTCGTGGTCAGCCACGGCGGCACGATCCGCACCACCATCGGCCGGCTGCTCGGCCTGGAACCGCACCACTGGGAGAGCCTCGGCGGCCTCTCCAACTGCTGCTGGTCCGTCCTCGGCGAGGGCGCCCGCGGCTGGCGGCTGCTGGAGCACAACGCCGGCACCCTGCCGGAGCCGGTGCTCGGCGACGACGACTGACCCTCCGGGGGCGCCCGGAGACCCGGATTTCACTTTCCGGCAGGTCGCAGGCTAAAGTTCTTCTTGTTCGCCCCGCCGAGCGGGGCGAAACACCATGTGACTCCGGTCGCGTGGGACAAGGGGCTATAGCTCAGTTGGTAGAGCGCCTGCATGGCATGCAGGAGGTCAGGAGTTCAATTCTCCTTAGCTCCACAGATCGACACGGATCGCGTTCGACGATCAGGATCCCATCCCCTCCGGGGGGTGGGATTTTTCGTGCACACTGATCCCGAACGGCCTTGAGTCACTTGGGACCCGGGAGGCGTATACCTCTGTGGAGGCGCGCTGCGGGAGGACTGGTACTGAGGCGTCGCTGACCGTATCGGCCCGGCCGTGGCAGAATCAAACGGCCGGAAGGGGGCGCGGCCCGACGGGAGGGAGCAGTGATGCCTGCGAGCATCCTCGGAGAGGTCGGCCACCTCTCCGACGCAAGCTGGACACGGGACACGGTCACCCGCCTCAGCTGCCCTTCCTGCGGCTCCGTCCATGTCGCCCAGGTCCTCGGTGACAACGGTGGCATTTCCTACGTGTGCACGGCCTGCGGCCACAGCTGGAGCTGATCGATGGGTGCGCACAGGCGGAAGTGTGATTGGTGCGGCAGTGGCACGCCGATCGTCCGCGACATGGAACCGGTCAACCCGGACTATCAGTACTGGTGCGAGGAATGCGCACGGGCGCTGATCATAAAAGGCGACCCCATCGAGACGTACCGCGAACTCGAGGGTGAGCCGATCTACGGCCGGCTGCTGGAAGAGCACTGCACGCTCAAGCGCTTCTACTCCTTCGTCACGGCCTGACACCCCGCCGGGCCTCCCCGGGCCCGGCCGGGCCTTCTCGCGCCCGCTGCGGCCGCCTCGGGGGCCGTGAACGGGCCGTGCGGGGTGGGCGGTTGCGGTGCGGGACCGTTCTGCAAGACCGTGAAGAGCGCGAACGCCGTACCGAATCGGACATTTAGTGCTGAATGTCCCCGCGCTGGAATCGATTTGGTGGTGCACGGGGTCGACCGGTAATGTTGGCGTCGCCGCCGGGGAAACCAGGCGGACCAAAGCAAGGGGCTATAGCTCAGTTGGTAGAGCGCCTGCATGGCATGCAGGAGGTCAGGAGTTCAATTCTCCTTAGCTCCACAGTGAGATCCCGCCGGGTCGTGAAGACCCGGCGGGATCTTTTTCGTGTGCAGTGGCGCGTACGGCTTCGGGGCCGCCCGGTGTTCCGGACGGCCCCGTGGGGTACGGCGGCGGCGCGGGCCGCGCGGCCTCAGCGGCCCAGGGCGCGGCGGCCGCGGCCCTGGGAGAGCACCGGCAGGTTGTTGCGGGCCGGGGCGCGCTCCGTCTGGTCCTCCAGGCGCAGGGCGAGCGCCGGGCAGCGGCGGACCGCGCGCAGGGCCTTCGCCTCCGCGTAGCGCGGCACTTGGGCCTGCGCGACGGTGGGGAAGCCGTCGGCGCCGAGTTCGAAGACCTCCGGCAGGATGTCCGCGCACAGGCCGTGGCCCCGGCACAGCGTCCAGTCGACGAAGATCTTCTGGCGGCTGGGGCCGTTCTCCTCCGACTCGCCGCCGCCGGGGATGCCGGTCGGCGTCTTGCCCCCCTCGAAGAGCGGCAGAACGCCCTCCACGGGTCGTCCGCAGCCGTTGCCGAGGACATGGGCGGCCAGGTCGTCGGTGAAGGCCTTGACGGTCGACTCCAGGAACATCGCCGAGCCGTCCGGGTGCGAACACGCGCCGCGCCGCTTGACGTTCTTCGCGACCTGTTTGACCGCCTCCAGGGCGGCGGGTCCGCCTCCGTTGAGGATGTCCTCCAGACCGCGCGCCGCGGCCGGCAGGCCGAGGTAGCAGGGGCCGCACTGGCCCGCGCTCTCCTCGGCCAGCCACTGCGCCACCCGCAGCGACTCACCCAGCGGGCAGGTGTTCTGGCTGATCGGCAGGATCGCGCCCGCGCCGAGCGCGCCGCCCACCGCGTCCAGCGAGTTGCGCGAGACGATCGCCTCGTTGACCGTCGCCGCGTCGATCCACTTGCCGTGGTAGCCGCCGGTCAGCACGCCCTGCGGGACCGGCGGGGCGCCGGCGAGCTGCAGGACGTAGCGGAGCGGGACGCCGGTGGGCACCTCGATGACCATCGGGCGGGCCACCGCCCCGGAGACCGTGAGCATCACGGTGCCCGGCTCGTCGTACAGGCCGGTGTTGCCGTAGCGCTCCGGGCCGATGCGGGCGGCGATGGCGAGCTGGGCGAAGGTCTCGGCGTTCGACAGCAGCGTGGGCGCGCCGCCCACGCCGCTCTTCGAGGCGCTGATCTTGCGGCCGGGCGGGATCGCCGGGCCGCCGTCGATCGACCGGATCAGCGAGGCCGCCGCTCCGGTCACCATCCGTACGGGGTTGCGCTGCACGCGGGCGCGCAGCGCCGAGCGGCGGCCGTTGCTCAGGCCGCGCTCGGCGAGCGCGGCCTCCATGGACCGCTGCGTCGACTCCCGGGTGACCCCCACCACGAGCGTGCGGGCACCGAGGGCCTCGGCGCACAGCAGCGCGCCGTCCAGGATGAGATGCGGGGCACGGTTGATGAGCACCGTGTCCTTGCGGCAGGCCGGTTCGTCCTCGCTTCCGTTGACGACGACGACCGGCCGGACGCCGCGCTTGATCGCCGCTTCGGCGACCGAGCGCAGCTTCTTGTGGAAGGGGAAGCCCGCGCCGCCGCGGCCCTTCAGGCTGATGCGTTCGGAGAGCTGCGCGAGTTGCTCGCCGCCCATCGGTTCGAGCGGCCCGTGCACCTTCAGATGCATGGGCAGATCGAGTCGTTCGACAAGGTCGAAGCCCGACGTGAGCTGGGGAAGGCCGACCACGCGGACTTCTGGTACGTCGGGCAGGGCCTCGTTCACCTATAGCCTCCGGAAGGCATGTTCCAAGGTTCGCCCGAACCCGGTGCGTCGAAGGACTCACCGGGGGGTGTTTCATTGGCGGGACCGCTGTTGTACGTGTCGTTGGGGTTGTACGTGCCGTAGAGCGGGTTCGACTCACCGGTGTCGTACACGTCACTTCCGCCGTACCCACCCACGCCCGGATTGCCATAGGTCGGGATGTTGTATCCCGTGTCGGTGAGGGGGTCGTAGGAGGACGGGGGTGCCTCGCCGACCGGCGGGGGCGACGGGATCGGCCAGCTTCCGGAGGTGCTGCCGCCGGCGTCCATCCGCGGCATCGCTTCGGTGGGCTGCATGTCCATCGGGAGGTCCATCGGCAGGTCCATCCGAGCGGTCTGGTCCGCGGTGAAGGACTGCTGGGGGCGCGGCGGCGGGGTGACGGCGCGGTACGCGGCCGCGAAGCCGTTCGCCGGTTCGGCGGCCGCCGGGGGTTCCGCGCGGCCCGCGCCGCGCTGGGGCTCGTAGCCGGGGAGCGAGCCGGTGTCGGTCATCCGGGCGCGACTGGCGTCCAGTTCCTCACGGGCCGAGCGCTCCTCGGAAGTGCCGAGGAGCGCGGAGAGACGGTCCGCGATCTTGCGCTTGACCGGCCGGGGCGCCGCGCGCAGGGCCAGCGCGGCGGCGACGCCGACCAGGCACAGGCAGTACAGGAACACGAAGATCGGCTTGGCCGTGCGACCCGCGTAGAGCCCGTGGACAAGGGCGGCGCACCAGGCCGGGTAGGCCAGCATGTGCATCGCCCGCCAGCGGGCGGCGACCGGGGCGGGGGAGGCGAAGGCGCCGCGCAGGGCTCCGGTGATGCCCACGAAGATCATGAGCAGTCCGGCCAGGGAGCCGAGGCCGACCAGGCCCTCGGGGCCGGTGAAGCCCAGCGAGAAGGGGATCAGGGCGCCGATCAGCTGGGTGTGGTCGAGTGCGATCTTGGTCGTGAGGTGCAGCAGCAGGAAGGCGATCGAGGCGACCGCCGTGGTGCGGTGCACCGCCTGGCCGATGATCCGCTGGCGCGCGTTGAGGAAGATCCGGTCCTGGGCCACCAGCCCCCAGATCACCGAGCAGCTGAGCGAGACGAGGGACAGCACGCCGGCGCCGAAGTTCAGGAACTCACGGAATCTGTCACCTCCGAACAGCACGACCACGGGTATGAGCAGCAGAAAGACAGCCGACGCCACCCCATAGGCCGATCGGCCCGGCTGGGGGAGCGAGCTGGTACTACGTCGAGGGTTCATGGGGGCAACTCCGAGCATTCGGGTAAGCGGTCCCGCTGCCGCACTCTAAGTGGCGTCCGAACCGGGCAGTAGCCATTTGAGTTATTGCGTTGTTATCAACGCGCCGTACGGGGCCGGTGTTGTCCTGCTAGGGGCCCTTACGCCGGGTAATAATTGAACTTCGTTCAAGTTTTCTGAATCTTCACAAGCGGTTTCCATGTGTCCACGATCCGGCCGGAACTCCGTCGCGACCCTCTCGACGCCTGCGGTACCCTGACGCCATGCGTGCCGTACGCCTTCTGCTTAGCGAGCCGCGCTGATCAATCCCGGCCACCGTCGTGAAGAGTGGCCGGCATCGGCGCGGCGTCCCCTCCTGTGCGAGGGGATTTTTCGTTTCCCGGGAATCGCAGCCGCTGGCAGAGACGATCGATGGAGCTTTGAGGATCATGAGCGAGACGAACCCCGCTGCCGCTGCTGAAGTGGCCGCGCCGCACCGCTACACGGCCGCCATGGCCGCGGACATCGAGGCACGCTGGCAGGACTTCTGGGACGCCGACGGCACCTACGAGGCGCCCAACCCGAGCGGTGACCTGGCGGGCGACCCCGCGCTGGCCGCCCGGCCCAAGAAGTTCATCATGGACATGTTCCCGTACCCGTCCGGTGCGGGCCTGCACGTCGGCCACCCCCTGGGCTACATCGCCACCGACGTCACCGCCCGCTTCCAGCGGATGAACGGGCACAACGTCCTGCACACCCTGGGCTTCGACGCCTTCGGCCTGCCCGCCGAGCAGCACGCCGTCCAGACCGGCGAGCACCCGCGGATCACCACCGAGGCCGCCATCACCAACATGAAGTCCCAGCTGCGCCGGCTGGGCCTGGGCCACGACAAGCGCCGGTCGTTCGCCACGATCGACCCCGAGTACTACAAGTGGACCCAGTGGATCTTCCTGCAGATCTTCAACTCCTGGTACGACGACGAGGCGAAGAAGGCCCGCCCGGTCGCCGAGCTGATCGCCCAGTTCGACAGCGGTGAGCGCGGGGTCCCCGGCGGGCGCTCCTGGAACGAGCTGACCGCCGGCGAGCGCGCCGACGTGCTGAGCGAGTACCGCCTGGCCTACGCCTCCGAGGCGCCGGTGAACTGGTGCCCCGGCCTGGGCACCGTGCTGGCCAACGAGGAGGTCACCGCCGAGGGCCGCTCCGAGCGCGGCAACTACCCCGTCTTCAAGGCCAAGCTGCGCCAGTGGAACATGCGCATCACCGCCTACGCCGACCGTCTGCTGGACGACCTGGAGGAGCTGGACTGGCCCGAGGCCATCAAGCTCCAGCAGCGCAACTGGATCGGCCGCTCCGAGGGCGCCCGCGTCGACTTCCCGATCGACGGCGAGCACATCACCGTCTTCACCACCCGCCCCGACACCCTGTTCGGCGCGACCTACATGGTGCTGGCCCCCGAGCACCCGATGGTGGAGAAGTTCACCCCGGACGCCTGGCCCGAGGGCACCCACGAGGTGTGGACCGGCGGCCACGCCACCCCCGCCGAGGCCGTCGCCGCCTACCGCGCGCAGGCCGCCTCCAAGTCCGACGTCGAGCGGCAGGCCGAGGCCAAGGACAAGACCGGCGTCTTCATCGGCGCGTACGCCACCAACCCGGTCAACGGCGAGCGGGTCCCGGTCTTCATCGCCGACTACGTCCTGATGGGCTACGGCACCGGCGCGATCATGGCCGTTCCGGCGGGCGACCAGCGCGACTTCGAGTTCGCGCGCGCCTTCGAGCTGCCCATCGTGTGCATCGTCGAGCCGACCGACGGACGCGGAACCGACACCTCCACCTGGGAGGACGCCTTCGGGTCCTACGACGCGAAGATCATCAACTCCTCCGGCGACGGCGTCTCCCTGGACGGCCTGCCGGTCGTCGAGGCCAAGGCCCGTGTCACCGAGTGGCTGGAGCGCACCGGCGCCGGCCGCGGCACCGTCAACTTCCGGCTGCGCGACTGGCTGTTCAGCCGCCAGCGCTACTGGGGCGAGCCCTTCCCGATCGTCTACGACGAGGACGGCGTCGCGCACGCGCTGCCCGAGTCGATGCTGCCGCTGGAGCTGCCCGAGGTCGAGGACTACAGCCCGCGCACCTTCGACCCGGACGACGCCGACACCCAGCCCGAGACGCCCCTGTCCCGCAACGAGGAGTGGGTCGACGTCACCCTGGACCTGGGCGACGGTCCGAAGAAGTACCGGCGCGAGACCAACACCATGCCCAACTGGGCCGGTTCCTGCTGGTACGAGTTCCGCTACCTGGACCCGCACAACGACCGCGCGCTGGTCGACCCGGAGATCGAGCGGTACTGGATGGGCCCGCGCGAGGGCCGGCCGCACGGCGGCGTCGACCTGTACGTCGGCGGCGCCGAGCACGCGGTGCTGCACCTGCTGTACGCCCGGTTCTGGTCCAAGGTCCTGTTCGACCTGGGGCACGTCTCCTCCGCGGAGCCGTTCCACAAGCTGTTCAACCAGGGCATGATCCAGGCCTACGTCTACCGCGACAGCCGGGGCATCGCGGTGCCCGCCGCCGAGGTGGAGGAGCGCGACGGCGCCTACTACTACGCGGGCGAGCAGGTCTCCCGGCTGCTGGGCAAGATGGGCAAGTCCCTGAAGAACGCCGTCACCCCCGAGGCGATCTGCGAGGAGTACGGCGCCGACACCCTGCGGCTGTACGAGATGGCCATGGGCCCGCTGGACGTCTCCCGCCCGTGGGACACCCGCGCGGTGGTGGGCCAGTTCCGGCTGCTGCAGCGGCTGTGGCGCAACGTCGTCGACGAGACGAGCGGCGCCGTCACCGTGGTGGACACCGAGCCCGACGAGGACACCCTGCGCGCCCTGCACAAGGCGATCGACGGGGTCCGCGGCGACCTGGAGGGCATGCGCTTCAACACCGCCATCGCCAAGGTCACCGAGCTGAACAACCACCTGACCAAGGCGGGCGGCGCGGTACCGCGTCCGGTCGCCGAGGCGCTGGTGCTGCTGGTCGCCCCGCTGGCCCCGCACATCGCCGAGGAGCTGTGGCGCAAGCTGGGCCACGAGGACTCGGTGGTCCACCGGGACTTCCCCGTCGCCGACCCGGCGTACGTCGTGGACGAGTCGGTGACCTGCGTGGTGCAGATCAAGGGCAAGGTCCGGGCCCGGCTGGAGGTGGCGCCGACCATCTCCGAGGAGGAGCTGGAGAAGGTGGCGCTGGCCGACGACAAGGTCGTGGCGGCGCTGGACGGGGCGGGCATCCGCAAGGTGATCGTGCGGGCGCCGAAGCTGGTGAACATCGTTACGGCGTAGGCGGGCATGTGCGGCCGTAGGTGGTCGTGGGCGGCCCCAGGCGCTGTCGTGGGTGGTCGCGGGCCGTCGTAGCCGGGCGTACGCGGCCGTGGGCGGGCGCAGTCGGTCGTAGCCGGTTGCGGCCGGTTGTGGCCGGCGGCGGCCGCTTGCCGCCGGGAGCGGTTCGGGGTGGCTCGGGGTCTTCTGCGGAGGCCGTGTCTCCGGGTCGTCCCCTACGGGCAGGTTCGGGGTTCTTCCGGAACTCCGGGCCTGCTTGCTGCGTTTACCGTGGAAGAGCGGCGCGGTGTGTGCCGTGCCGGGTTGGAGGAGGAGCTTCGTGGAAGCAGTGATCGCCGTCGTCGCCCTGCTCTTCGTGCTCTTCGTCGCGGCCGGGGCCTACGTCACGGTGAAGGCGGTCGGCGCCGCCAAGCGCGGTGTGGACCGCACGCTCACCCAGGCCCGCCGCACGGTCGAGGACCACACCCTGCGCGCCAAGTCCCTCGCCCAGCTGGGCCCGGCGGGCGAACTGGCCCAGCTGCGGCTGAAGCTGCGCACCTCCATGCGGGCCACCCAGGACGCGCTGCACGCGGGCGCGGCCGAGGACGAGTCGCTGAAGGAGTCCCTCGGCCTGTTCGAGCGGCTGAGCGCCCACGGACACGAACTGGACGGCGAGATGCGCCGCCTGGAGAGCGAGCCGGACCGGGCGACCCTCACCGAGCGGCTGCCGGGACTGCGCGAGCGCACCGAGCGGATCGTCGCCTCGGCGGACTCGCTGCGCTGGGCGGCCCGGGACCGGGCCCGCCGGTTCGCCGACGACGACCTCGACTCCCTCAGCGCGCAGATCGACGTCGAGGCGGGAGCCCTGCGGCACTGGACGACCGAGGAGCCGCCCGCCTCCGCGGCCACGCCCCCGCCGCCGTGGCCCGAGGCGCCGCCCGCCGAGGCACCGGCCGCGCGGCAGACCTGGCCGGACGAGCCGCAGCGGCGGACCGCCGAGGAACCGACCCGGCCCGCCATCACCCCGCCCGACCCGCGCCCGGCCTACCCCTGGCAGAAGAAGCCCCGCCCCGAGAGCACGACTTGATCCGGCCACGGCCGTCCGGGTAGGAAGGGCCGGGCTGCCGCCAGGGCGCTACGCCAGGTAACCTCCAGCTCATGTCCCGCCATGTCGCGATCGTCACCGATTCAACGGCCTACCTGCCGCCGCGGACGATGGAGCGCCACGGCATCACCGCGGTGCCCCTCACCGTGGTCCTCGGCGACCAGGCGCTGGAAGAGGGCACCGAGATCTCGACCCGCTCGCTGGCCCAGGCTTTGCAGAAGCGGCGCCCGGTGACCACCTCGCGCCCGAGCCCCGAGCGGTTCGCCGAGACCTATCGCAGGGTGGCGGAAACCGGTGCCTCCGGCATCGTCTCGCTCCATCTGTCCGCCGAGCTGTCGGGCACCTACGACGCCGCCGTGCTCGCCGCCAAGGAGGCGCCCGTGCCGGTGCGGGTGGTGGACACCGGGATGATCGCGATGGCCCTCGGCTTCTGCGCGCTCGCCGCCGCCGAGGTCGCCGAATCGGGCGGCACGGTGGACGAGGCCGTCACCGCCGCGGAGAAGCGGGCCGCCGGCACCTCCGCCTACTTCTACGTCGACACCCTCGAGTTCCTGCGCCGGGGCGGCCGGATCGGAGCGGCCCAGGCCCTGCTCGGCTCGGCGCTCGCGGTGAAACCCCTGCTCCAGCTCAACGGCGGCCGGATCGAACCACTGGAGAAGGTCCGCACGGCGTCCAAGGCGATCGCCCGGCTGGAGGAGATCGCCGCGGACCGGGCCGGCGGTGCCCAGGTCGACATCGCGGTGCACCATCTGGCGGCCCCGGACCGGGCGTCGGCCCTCGCGGACCGGCTGCGCACTCGGGTGCGGGGGCTGGCCGACCTGCATGTGAGTGAGGTCGGTGCGGTGATCGGGGCGCACACCGGCCCCGGGTTGCTGGGGGTTGTGGTCTCGCCTCGGTGAGGCGGGTCGGCCGGTCTGTCCGCGCGGGGTTTTCCTCCTGTGCGGGGCTTGCCACCCCTGTGGGTGACGGAGTTTTCCACAACCGGTGGACTGTCCCCGGGAATTGACCAAGATCATCGCGATGCGGCCGGGCGGCTCATCCTCGTCGTATGGCACTTCGATCACGTACACGCTCCGTTGCCGCGACCAATGGGCCGGGCCGCGGCCCCCGCTCCGACGTCCGCACTCGGCACCGCCGTTCCCACGCCGTTGGCCGGGTCGGGCGGCGCCGCGCCGCCCGGGACGGTGAGCTGCGCCGGCGCGCGGAGGCGATCTTCGGGGAACGGGCGCGGGCGGAAGGGGCTCTGGCTGAACGGGCCCTGGCGGAACGGGAGTCCGGTAAGGGGCCGCCGGGTGCGGGGTCGGGGCGGGCTGTGTCCTTCCCTGGGCCTGAGCGGGATGTGCCTCGCGCGGGTTCTGAGCCCGGTGCGGCCCGCCCCGGGGCGGAGTGGGGGCTGTCCGTCGGCGGGCCGGAGCCGCAGCCGGAGCCGCAGCCGCGGTCGGAGCTTCGGGGGAGGGTCGGGCTGGCGTTGCGTGAGCGGCTGCCGTTGTGGGTGCAGGCGCGGTGCGGGCTGGAGCGGCGGAGCGTGGTCGCGCTTTCGGTACTGCTCGTCGCCGCCGTGGCCTTCGCCGCGCAGCACTTCCTGACCGGGCGGACCCAGGAGGTGCGGGCACCCGAGGTGGTGAGCGCCGGTGCGCCGTTCACGGAGGGGGCCTCGCCGGACGCCGGGGAGGCGGAGGCTCTACGGGCCGGGGCCGGGGAGGGTGTCGGTGCGGCGGGCGCGGCCGGCGCCGGCGCGGAGATCGTCGTGGACGTCGGCGGCAAGGTGCGGGAGCCGGGGATCCACCGGCTGCCCGCGGGGTCCCGGGTCGAGGACGCGCTGCGCGCGGCGGGCGGGGTGCGCCCGGGCACCAGCACGGAGGGCCTCAACCGGGCCCGCTTCCTCGTCGACGGCGAGCAGGTCCTCGTCGGCGTGCCCGCGGCGGCCCAGGGCCCCGCCGCACCGCCCGGCGCGCCCGGAGCCGGCCCCGCCGCGCCCGTCTCCCTCAACACCGCCACGGCCGAACAGCTCGACACCCTGCCCGGCGTCGGACCGGTCCTGGCCCAGCACATCATCGACCACCGCACCCGCAACGGAGGCTTCCGCTCCGTGGCGGAGCTGCGCGAGGTCAACGGCATCGGCGAGCGACGCTTCGCCGACCTGCGCACCCTCGTACGGCCATGAGCGGGACCCCCGCTCCGGACCGGTCCGAGGTGCACGCCGCGTCCGGGAACCGGCTCGGCGCCTCCCACCCCCGCCAGGACGGGCCCGCGGACCTGCGCCTGGTGCCGCCCGCCCTCGCCGCGTGGGCGACGGCCGCACTGCTGCCGGGAGCGCCGGTCGGATGGTGCGCCGGAGTCGTGGTGGCCGCCCTGGGCCTGGCACTCGTCCTGCTGTGTGCCCGTCCCCGGACGGTGGTCGCGGCCGTCCTGCTCTGCGTGGCGGCGGCCGCCCTCTCGGCCGGGCTGCACGGGGCCGATCTGCGGCGCGGCCCGGTGCCGGGACTGGCCCGCGAGTACGCCACCGTGACCGCGGAGGTCCGGCTGACCTCCGATCCGCGGCTCGCCCGGCCCCGGATCGGCGGGGACCGCCCCGTGCCGCCCACGGTGCTGATCGACGCCGAGGTGCTCCGGGTGCAGACGGCGGGGAGAGCGGCCGTGGTGACGCGGACACCGGTGCTGATGGTGGTACGGGCGTCCGCGGGGTCGCCCTGGCTCGGGCTGCTGCCGTCCACCCGGCTCAGGGTGACCGCCCGCGCGGCGCCCCCGATGACGGGCGGCGACCGGATCGCGGCCGTGCTGCGGGTGCGGGGCGCGACGGCGCCGGAGGTCGTGGCACCGCCCTCGGCGGCACAGCGGTTCGCCGGACGGCTGCGCGCCGGACTGCGGGAGGCGACCGACGGACTCCCGGCGGACCCGCGGGCGCTCCTGCCGGGGCTGGTGGTCGGGGACACCTCGCGGATCACCCCGGAGCTGGACGAGGCGTTCAGGGAGACCGACCTCGCGCACACCCTCGCCGTCTCCGGATCGAACCTGACGATCATCCTCGTGCTGCTCATCGGCCCGCCGGGCACCGCCCACCTCGCCGAGCGCCGCGGGCTGGCACCCCGGCTGGGACTGTCCCTGCGCACCACCGCGCTCGGCGGCGGGGCACTCACCCTCGCCTTCGTCGTCGTGTGCAGACCGGACCCGAGCGTGCTGCGGGCCGCTGCCTGCGGAGCCGTGGTCCTGCTCGCCCTGGCGACCGGGCGCCGCCGCTCCCTGCTGCCCGCGCTGGCCGCCGCGGTGCTGCTGCTGGTGCTGTTCGCCCCGGAGCTGGCCCGCAGCTACGGGTTCCTGCTCTCGGTCCTGGCCACGGGCGCCCTGCTGGTGCTCGCCCCGCGCTGGAGCGCGGCGCTGCAGCGGCGCGGGATGGGGCCGAGGTCCGCCGAGGCGCTGGCAGCGGCGGCGGCCGCCCAGGCGGTGTGCGCGCCGGTCGTGGTGGTGCTGTCGGCGCGGGTGAGCCTGGTGGCGGTGCCGTGCAACCTGCTGGCCGAGTTCGCCCTCGCACCCGCCACGGTGCTCGGGTTCGCGGCCCTGGCGACGGCGCCGGTGGCGATGCCGGTGGCCAAGGCCCTCGCATGGGGCGCGAGTTGGCCCGCCGGATGGATCGCCGACATCGCCCGGACCGGGGCGGCGCTGCCCGGCGCGGGCATCGACTGGCCGGGCAGCTGGGCCGGGGCGGGGCTGCTGCTCCTGGTCACCGTGGCCGGGCTGGCGGCGGGCCGGCGGCTGGGGCGGCACCCCTGGTGGTGCGGGGTCGGCGCGGTGCTGCTGGTGCTGTTCGTGGTGCAGCCGCCGCCCCTGGTCCGGGTGCTGGGCGGCTGGCCGCCACCGGGCTGGCGGCTGGTCATGTGCGACGTGGGCCAGGGCGACGCGCTCGTGCTCGCGGCGGGCGAGGGCACCGGCGTGGTGGTGGACGCCGGCCCCGACCCGGAGCTGGTCGACCGCTGTCTGCGCACTCTGGGCGTCACCCGGATCCCGCTGATCGTCCTGACCCACTTCCACGCCGACCATGTCGCCGGCCTGCCGGGGGTGCTCAGGGGCAGGGAGGTGGGGGAGATCGGGACGACCGGCCACCAGGAGCCGGTGCGGCAGGCGGAGTTCGTCCACCGGGAGGCCGCGGCGCACGGGGTGCCGGTGACCCGGGCCGTGGCGGGGGAGCGGCGGCGCACCGGGGAGCTGTCCTGGCGGGTGCTGTGGCCGCCGGCGAGTCCCGCGGCGCTCCCGGAGGAGGCCAACGACGCCAGCGTGACGCTGCTCGCCGAGGTCGCCGGGGTGCGGGTGCTCCTGCCGGGGGATCTCGAACCCCCGGCCCAGCGGGCGCTGCTGGCCTCACCGGCGGGTGCGCTGCTGGGCGGTGTGGATGTGCTGAAGGTCGCCCACCACGGGTCGGCGTACCAGGACCCGGAGCTGATGCGCAGGGCGGCACCGCGGCTGGCGCTCATCTCCGCGGGGAAGGGCAACCCCTATGGGCATCCGTCCCCCGGCACGGTCGCGGCGCTGCGGGCCCGGGGCGCGGTGGTGCTGCGGACGGACCGGGACGGCGCGCTGGCCGTCGTGGGCGAGGGCGGGGGGCTGAGAGTGGCGGGGGAGTGAGTGCCTGGCAGGGGCGGGAGACTGAGGACATGAATTCCGCAGAGGTTGATGCCTATCTGAGCCGGCTCGGGGTGGACCATCCGGCCTGGCCCACCGTGGACGTCCTGCGCGAACTGCATGTGCGTCATCTGCAGACCGTGCCCTTCGAGAACCTGTCGATCCACCTCGGTGAGGAGATCGTGCTGGAGGAGAAGCGGCTGCTGGACAAGCTGGTGGGCGCGCGCAGGGGAGGGTTCTGCTACGAACTGAACGGCGCCTTCGGGGCGTTGCTCACGGCGCTCGGGTACGAGGTCGCCCTGCTGGCGGGCCGGGTGTACGGGGGCGAGGGGCGGCTGGGGATTCCCTACGACCATCTGGCGTTGCGGGTGCGGACGGTCGACGGGGGTGAGTGGCTGGCCGACGTCGGGTTCGGGGCGCACAGCCACTTCCCGCTGGCGCTGGAGGCGCGGGGCGCCCAGGAGGACCCCGGGGGTGTCTTCCGGGTCGTGGAGGCAGGGCCGGACGAGGCCGGCGTACGGGGTGGGCACCAGGTGCCACAGGCGGCGGACCTGGACGTGGAGGCGAACGGCAGGCCGGTGTACCGGCTGGAGACGCGGCCCCGGGTGCTGCGGGACTTCGTGGCCGGCGCCTGGTGGCAGAGCACCTCGCCCGCCTCGCACTTCACCCGGTCCCTGGTGTGCTCGCGGGTGACGCAGGACGGGGGACGGATCACGCTCAGCGGGCGCACGTTCAAGACGACGGCGCCCGACGGGACGAAGGAGGAGCGCGAACTGGGCACGGACGTGGAGGTGCTGACGGCCTATAGGGAGCGGTTCGGGATCGAGCTGGAGCGGGTGCCGGAGGTACGGGAGCCGGGGGTGTAGTCGGGCAGAAGCGGTGGTGCGGACCGAGCCGCATCGGGACGGCTTCACCGTGAGCCGGCGGACGGTGCCGGCCCGGGGCGTCGCGGTGGTGGGGCGGAGCATCTCGGTGGAGCAGGCCGTGCGGAGCATTCGCGAGGGCCGACCCGAGGGGACCGGGCGGTTCGGCGGGGCTGGACAATGGTCGCGTGAGCGATGTGAGACATGTGCTGGTGCTGCCCGACCGGGACGCGGCCGAGGAGGCCGTGGAGGCGCTCGGCGAGCGGTTCGGCGTGGACGAGGAGCCCCGCATCGTGCGGGACGCCCTGGCCGGGGAGGACGACGCGGAGGACGCGCAGTGGCTGGTGGTGCTGCGCGACGAGCGCGGCGCCCTCGACCCCGCGGCCCTGGACGAGCTGGCGGGGGAGTGGGACGGCTGGCGGGAGGAGCCGTAGAGCCGCCCGCGGCCCGCTGACGCGGAGGCTCCCGCGCCTCGCTGACGCGGAGGCTCCCGCGCCTCGCTGACGCGGAGGCTCCCGCGCCTCGCTGACGCGGAGGTCCCGCGGCTCGCTGACGCCGAGGATTTCGCGCCTCGTTGACGCGGAGGCTCCTGCTCCCCGCCGACGCCGAGGTTCCCGCGCCCCGCTCCACGGCAGCACGGAACCGCCCGGCCTCCCGGCGCCGGTCCGCGCTGTCAGTGCCCCGTGTCATCCTTGTCGCGATGGCCAGGAAGAGTGCTGACGACGATCTGCTCGCCCCCGTGACGCTTGCCGTGGGGCAGGAGGACCTGCTGCTGGACCGCGCCGTGCAGGAGGTGGTCCGGGCCGCCAGGGAGGCCGACGCGGACACCGACGTACGCGATCTGAACCCCGACCAGTTGCAGCCGGGGACGCTCGCCGAGCTGACCAGTCCCTCGCTCTTCGCCGAGCGCAAGGTCGTCGTCGTACGCAACGCCCAGGACCTCGGCGCCGACACCGTCAAGGACGTGAAGTCCTACCTCGGCGCACCGGCCGAGGAGATCACCCTGGTGCTCTTGCACGCGGGCGGGGTCAAGGGCAAGGGGCTGCTCGACGCGGCCCGCAAGGCCGGGGCGCGCGAGGTCGCCTGCCCGAAGATGACCAAGCCCGCCGACCGGCTGGCCTTCGTACGGCAGGAGTTCCGGACCACCGGGCGGTCCGCCACCCCCGAGGCATGCCAGGCGCTCGTGGACGCCATCGGCAGCGATCTGCGGGAGCTGGCCTCCGCCGTGTCGCAGCTGGTCGCCGATGTCGAGGGGACCATCGACGAGGCCGTGGTCGGCCGGTACTACACCGGGCGGGCCGAGGCGTCGAGCTTCACCGTCGCCGACCGGGCGGTCGAGGGGCGTACGGCGGAGGCGCTGGAGGCGCTGCGCTGGTCGCTGGCGACCGGAGTGGCCCCCGTCCTGATCACCAGCGCCCTCGCGCAGGGCGTCAGGGCCATCGGCAAGCTCTCCTCCGCGCGCGGCGGACGGCCCGCCGACCTCGCCCGCGAGCTGGGCATGCCGCCGTGGAAGATCGATCGGGTGCGCCAGCAGATGCGCGGCTGGACCCCCGACGGGGTCGCCATGGCGCTGCTGGCCGTCGCCGAGGCCGACGCCGGGGTCAAGGGCGGCGGGGACGACCCCGAGTACGCCCTGGAGAAGGCCGTGGTGACCATCGCGCGGGCAGCCCGTTCCAGAGGACGCTAGACCCGGCCGGGAGCAGGCCCTCGCAACAGGACCCAGCCCCGCCGGAGTGGGAAAATCGGTCGTGTCAGCCGTTCATCCGCCGGAACACGAAAGGTGGCGGTCGTCATGGCTGAACACCCCCACATGCAACTCGTGCGCAAGGGCTACGAGGCCTTCGAGCGCGGTGACATGGACACGTTGCGCGGGCTGATGGCCTCGGACTGCACCCAGCACGTACCCGGCAGCCACCCGCTGTCCGGGGACCACAAGGGCGTGGACGAGATCATCAGGATGTACGGGCGCATGGCCGAGGAGACCGACGGCACCATGCGGGCCGAGCTCCGCTCCCTGATGGCCGACGGCCGGGGCCATGTAGTCGCCGTCCACCACTTCAGTGCGGACCGCAAGGGCAGGCACATCGAGGAGGACGGCGCGATCATCTTCCGGATCGTCGGGGACAAGGCCACCGACCTCGACGAATGCGTCGCGGACATCGACGCCGCGGACGAATTCTGGAAGTAGGGGGCGCACTCCCGCACAGGACGCACCCCCGCACAGGACGCGGTCCCGAGAGCGCCGTACGCCGAAGGCCCCGGCGCCCGCCCTGGGGAAGGGCGAGGCGCCGGGGCCTTCGGTGAAGCTGCTGGATCCGCACCCGCGTGGCGAACGCAGGCCGCGTGCGGATCCGGGGTGCCGGCCGGGGGCGGATGAGAGAGGGCCCGCCCTGGGTCCCGCCGGCGATCAGACCAGATAAGGGGTTCAGCCCTTGAGGGAAGCGACCTTCGAAGCAAGCGCCGACTTCTTGTTGGCGGCCTGGTTCTTGTGGATGACGCCCTTGGAGACGGCCTTGTCGAGCTGACGCGCCGCAGCGCGCTGGTACTCGGTGGCCTTCTCGGTGTCACCCGCGGCAGCGGCCTCACGGGCCTTGCGGATCGCGGTCTTCAGGGAGGACTTGACGGCCTTGTTGCGCAGCCGAGCCTTCTCGTTGGTCTTGATCCGCTTGATCTGGGACTTGATGTTCGCCACGAATGAGCCTCTACAGGTTCTGGCACGGGGCCGCACGGGAGCCGCACGGAATCCGCACCGGGTGATTTCTCGGGATGTGCCTCGCGCTGAGAGGGCATGAGACACAGCCACCCAGACTACCAGTGGGCCGGTGCACGGCCCAAACCGGTCTCCGGCCCCGACCCGTGGGACCATGGAGCCTGCGTACAGACCCGATCGTTCCGACCCGAGACCGCAGACGGCTGCGGACACCTCAAGAATCAGGACCCTGCGTGCCCGCGATCCCTAGCCATGTGCCCGAGCCGAGCCGTACCGACCCGGCTCTGATCCGCAATTTCTGCATCATCGCGCACATCGACCACGGCAAGTCCACGCTCGCCGACCGGATGCTCCAGCTGACCGGTGTGGTCGAACAGCGGCAGATGCGTGCTCAGTACCTCGACCGCATGGACATCGAGCGTGAGCGCGGCATCACCATCAAGTCCCAGGCCGTGCGTCTGCCCTGGGCGCCCACCACGGACCCGGGCAACACGCACATCCTCAACATGATCGACACCCCGGGGCACGTCGACTTCACCTACGAGGTGTCCCGGTCGCTCGCCGCGTGCGAGGGCACCGTCCTGCTGGTCGACGCCGCCCAGGGAATCGAGGCCCAGACCCTCGCCAACCTGTACCTGGCGATGGAGAACGACCTCACGATCATCCCCGTGCTGAACAAGATCGACCTGCCGGCCGCGCAGCCCGAGAAGTTCGCCGAGGAGCTCGCCAACCTGGTCGGCTGCGACCCGTCCGACGTGCTCAGGGTCTCCGCGAAGACCGGTGTCGGTGTCGACCAGCTGCTCGACAAGGTCGTCGCCCAGGTCCCCGCGCCGGTCGGCGTCAAGGACGCCCCCGCGCGCGCCATGATCTTCGACTCGGTCTACGACTCCTACCGCGGTGTCGTCACCTACGTCCGGGTCATCGACGGCCAGCTCAACAAGCGCGAGCGCATCCGGATGATGTCGACGGGCGCCACCCACGAGCTGCTGGAGATCGGCACCAACTCGCCCGAGATGCTCGGCGCCGACGGCCTCGGCGTCGGCGAGGTGGGCTACCTCATCACCGGTGTGAAGGACGTCCGCCAGTCCAAGGTCGGTGACACCGTCACCAGCCAGGTCAAGGGCGCCACCGAGGCCCTCGGCGGGTACAAGGACCCCAAGCCCATGGTGTTCTCCGGGCTGTACCCGCTGGACGGCTCCGACTACCCCGAGCTGCGCGAGGCCCTGGACAAGCTCCAGCTCAACGACGCAGCCCTCGTCTACGAGCCGGAGACCTCCGCCGCGCTCGGCTTCGGTTTCCGCGTGGGCTTCCTCGGCCTGCTCCACCTCGACGTGATCCGGGAGCGGCTGGAGCGCGAGTTCGGGCTCGACCTGATCGCGACCGCGCCGAACGTGGTCTACCGGGTCGTGATGGAGGACCGCACCGAGCACGTCGTCACCAACCCCAGCGAGTTCCCCGAGGGCAAGATCCAGGAGGTCTACGAGCCGGTCGTACGCGCCACGATCCTCGCGCCGACCGAGTTCATCGGCTCGATCATGGAGCTGTGCCAGACCCGCCGCGGCACCCTGCTCGGCATGGACTACCTCTCCGAGGACCGGGTCGAGATCCGCTACACCCTGCCCCTCGCGGAGATCGTCTTCGACTTCTTCGACCAGCTGAAGTCCAAGACCCGCGGTTACGCCTCGCTGGACTACGAGCCCACGGGCGAGCAGACCTCCAGCCTGGTCAAGGTCGACATCCTGCTGCACGGCGACAAGGTGGACGCCTTCTCCGCCATCACCCACAAGGACGCGGCGTACGCCTACGGCGTGCGGCTCGTGGCCAAGCTGCGCGAGCTGATCCCGCGGCAGGCCTTCGAGGTGCCCATCCAGGCGGCCATCGGCTCCCGGGTCATCGCCCGCGAGACCATCCGCGCCATCCGCAAGGACGTCCTCGCCAAGTGCTACGGCGGTGACATCTCCCGTAAGCGGAAGCTGCTGGAGAAGCAGAAGGAGGGCAAGAAGCGGATGAAGATGGTGGGTTCCGTGGAAGTTCCGCAGGAGGCCTTCATCGCCGTGCTGAGCAGTGATGACAGCGCGGGGTCGGGCAAGGGCAAGAAGTAACCGCCGGTTACATCCGCTCACCCGGTCAAAACGGACGCCCAGGGGCCCGTCGTGCGAAAGTGCGGCGGGCCTCCTCGCATGTCGGAACCGGGTCTCTGTAGGAAGTGACAGGGCGCGGACTCTTACGCACCGGGCGGTCGCGCCTTAACCTGATCCCTGCTCGATAGTTACTCGCGAGTTAAACAAGGCGCGCGAGTGGAACCAGCCGCACCCTGAGCCAGCCGCACTGTCGCGGGCCCCGGAGGATGTCGTGAGCGACGCACAGACTTTGATCGAGAACCGTCCGCCGAGCGTGGCGGCCCTCTTCCTGGATCGCGTGACGGCCACGCCGGACGCCGAGGCGTACCGCTATCCGGTGCCGTCCCCGTCCGGGGAGGGCCCGGACGAGTGGAAGTCGCTCAGCTGGGGCCAGGCCGCCGAGCGGGTCCGCGCGATCGCCGCCGGACTGATCGAGCTGGGTGTGCGGCCCGAGCAGCGGGTGGCGCTCGCCGCCTCGACCCGGATCGAGTGGATCCTCGCCGACCTCGGCATCATGTGCGCCGGCGCGGCCACCACCACGATCTACCCGCAGACCAACGCGGACGAGTCCGCGTTCATCCTCTCCGACTCCGCGAGCCGGGTGCTGATCGCCGAGGACGCGGCCCAGCTGGCCAAGGCGGTCGAGAAGCGCGGCGAACTGCCCGACCTGACCCATGTCGTGGTCATCGACCCCTCGGGCCTGGACCAGGACGGCGGAGCCGACTGGATCCTGACCCTGGACGAGCTGGAGAAGCGCGGCGCCGCCCGGCTGGAGAAGGACGCCGACCTGGTCAAGGAGCGGGTCGGCGCCATCACCAAGGACCAGCTCGCCACGCTGATCTACACCTCCGGCACCACCGGCCGCCCCAAGGGCGTGCGGCTCCCGCACGACAACTGGTCGTACATGGCCAAGGCCATCGCCGCGACCGGGCTGGTCGGCGCGGACGACGTGCAGTACCTGTGGCTGCCCCTGGCGCACGTCTTCGGCAAGGTCCTCACCTCCGGCCAGATCGAGGTCGGCCACGTGACCGCCGTCGACGGCCGCGTCGACAAGATCATCGAGAACCTGCCGGTCGTCCGGCCGACGTACATGGCCGCCGTGCCGCGGATCTTCGAGAAGGTCTACAACGGCGTCGCCGCCAAGGCCCGCGCGGGCGGCGCGGCCAAGTACAAGATCTTCCAGTGGGCGGCCGGGGTCTCCCGCGAGTACGCCAAGGCCAGCCAGGACAACTTCCGGCGCACCGGCACCGCGTCCGTGCCCTTCGCGCTCGGCGCCAAGCACAAGGTCGCCGACGCCCTCGTCTACTCCAAGCTCCGGGAGGCCTTCGGCGGGCGGCTGCGGGCCTGCGTCTCCGGCTCCGTCGCCCTCGCCCCGGAGATCGGCTACTTCTTCGCCGGCGCCGGCATCCACATCCTGGAGGGCTACGGACTGACCGAGTCCTCGGCGGCGTCCTTCGTCAACCCGGGCGAGGCGTACCGCACCGGCACGGTCGGCAAGCCGGTGCCCGGCTGCGAGGTCCGGATCGCCGACGACGGGGAGATCCTGCTGCGCGGCCCCGGCATCATGGAGGGCTACCACGGGCTGCCCGAGAAGACGGCGGAGGTGCTGGAGCCGGACGGCTGGTTCCACACCGGCGACATCGGCGAGCTGTCGCCCGACGGCTACCTGCGCATCACCGACCGCAAGAAGGACCTGTTCAAGACCTCGGGCGGCAAGTACGTCGCGCCCACCGAGATCGAGGGCTCCTTCAAGTCCGTCTGCCCGTTCGTCTCCAACATCCTGGTGCACGGCGCCGACCGGAACTTCTGCACCGCGCTCATCGCCCTGGACGAGGCCGCGCTGATGGGCTGGGCCGGCGAGAACGGGCTCGGCGGCAAGCCGTACGCGGAGGTCGTCGCCGCGCCGGAGACCGTGGCGATGGTCGAGGGCTACGTCAAGGAGCTCAACGACAAGCTCCAGCGCTGGCAGACCGTCAAGAAGTTCCGCCTGCTGCCCCGCGACCTCGACGTGGAGCACGGCGAGATCACCCCGTCGCTGAAGCTGAAGCGGCCGGTGGTGGAGCGGGAGTACAAGCACCTTCTCGACGAGATGTACGAGGGCGCGCGCGAGGCGTAGGAAGCCCCGGAAGAACGTCCGCGACCGGCCGCCGAACGGTGGCCGGTCGCGGACGTTTCCCGTTCCCCCTCCGATCGCGGTGAGCATTGGACGCGGGTCCGGTGCTCGAATCTGTCCGTCTTCGAGCACGCCTGTACCACTGTTCTCACTCATGGCGGCCCACTTCGGTAACTCGGCGCTTATGGGTGCCGCCGGTCTGTCACGCTGTCGGCGTCGACTGAGGCGAATCCGTCCGAACCGCTCGGGGAGCTGTCCATGGGGGCCATTCCGACGCAACGGGAGACCGTCTTCCGTGCCTCCGGTGTGCCTGCGGACGCGCCTGCCGGGGCGTCCGCCGACAGGAGTACCGGGGCGTCCGCCGACGGGCCCGCCATCGGCGCGCCCGAGTGCGAGGACGCCGGCGTGCGCGCCCGCAGCCGGGCGACCCTGCCCGGAAGCCCCCTCGCGCCGGGGTCCGCCCGCGCCCTGTTACGTGCCGGGCTCGCCGAATGGGCCGAACTCGGCCTGCCCGGCACCGAACGGCACACCGGCCGCCTCGCCGACGACGCCGTCCTCGTCGTCAGCGAACTCGTCACCAACGCCGTCGTCCACGCCGGCACCGACATCGACCTGGTCTGCCGGATGGAGGAGGGCACCGGCGCGATCCTCGTCGAGGTCGGCGACCACCACCCCGGGCGCGCCCCGCGCGACGGCGCCGCCGAACCGGCGCAGGGCACGGCCGAGTACGGGCGCGGACTGAACCTGGTCGCCCGGCTCAGCGAGTCCTGGGGCGTCACCTACCGCGCCGGCACCAAGACCGTGTGGGCCCGGCTGCCCGCCGAGGACGACCCCGAGGCGAACGGCGCCCGTCCCGGCCCGCGCCCCTGGGCGATACCGGCACCCGGTCCGCGGCGCCCCGAACACGACCGGGCCTGGCTCAACCGGGGCGCGCTCTCCTTCCTCGCCGAGGCGTCCGACCTGCTGGCCGGGCAGCTCGACGAGAACCTCGTCGCCTCACTCACCGGACAGCTGCTGGTACCCCGCCTCGCCGACTGGTGCGCGGTGTGGCTGGAGGACGAGATCACCGGGCGCGGCTGGTCGCTGCCCGGCACCGAGGACACCGGAACCCGGCCGGCCCGGGCCTGGCACGCCTGCGAGGACCGCGTCGAGGACCTGATCCGGGCGCTGGGGGCGGACCCGCCGCGCCCGTCGGACGATCTGCGCTCCGGGCCGGTGCCCTACCCCTGGCCCAAGGAGGCGCTGGGCGAGCGGGAGCCCGACGGCACGGCGCTGGCGTACCGGCTGATCGCCGGGGGCCGCCCGCTGGGCACCCTGGTGATCGGACGGACCGAGGGCTTCCCCGACGAGGTCACCGGGCTGGTGGAGGACCTCGGCCGCCGGGTGGCCCTGGCCATCGGCGCGGCCCGGCAGTACGCCCGGCAGGCCACCATCAGCGCCGTCCTCCAGCGCGGGCTGCTGCCCGGCGCCGTCGCCGAGATCCCCGGCGTGGCCAGCGCCCTCGTCTACGAGCCCTGCGACAAGGGCGGCCCCAGCGGCGACTTCTACGACCTGTTCCCGGCCGGCGACGGCCGCTGGTGCTTCGCCGTCGGCGACGTCCAGGGCAAGGGCCCGGAGGCGGCCGTGGTGATCGGCCTGGCCCGCCCCTGGCTGCGCCTGCTGGCCCGCGAGGGGTACGGCGTCGCCGACGTCCTGGACCGCCTCAACCAGCTCCTCCTCGACGACGCCACGGAGGCCGCCGACGCCAGGGCCCGCGCCCTCGTCGGGCCCGCCGTCCCCGGGGACGGCCCGCAGACCCGCTTCCTGTCCCTCCTCTACGGCGAGCTGGCCCCCTTCGAGGGCGGCGTCCGCTGCACCCTCGCCTCCGCCGGGCATCCGCTGCCCCTGCTCCTGGACGCGCGCGGCGGCGTCCGTACCGCCGCGCAGCCGCAGACCCTCCTCGGCGTCGTCGAGGACGCCACCTACACCAGCGAGACCCTCGTGCTGTGGCCCGGCGAGAGCCTGCTCTGCGTCACCGACGGGGTCACCGAGCGGCGCAGCGGCACCCGGCAGTTCGACGACGGCGACGGGCTCGCGGACGCGCTCGCCGGCTGCGCGGGGCTCGGCGCGCAGCCCATCGCCGAGCGGATCCGGCGGCTCGTGCACGACTTCGGGGGCCGCCCGCCCGAGGACGACCTGGCGCTGCTGGTGCTCCAGGCCGAGTGAGGTCCGGGCGTGCTGGACAATGGAAGGCATGCCTTCCGCACTCCCCGACGGCGAGCCGGTCCCCGGCGACGGCACGCTCCCCGCCTCCGCGCTGGCCGGAGCGGCCGACCGCCCCCTCGGGTTCTACCTGCACGTCCCCTACTGCGCGACCCGCTGCGGGTACTGCGACTTCAACACCTACACGGCGACCGAGCTGCGCGGCACGGGCGGCGTCCTGGCCTCCCGCGACAACTACGCCGACACCCTCACCGACGAGGTCCGGCTGGCGCGGAAGGTGCTGGGCGACGACCCGCGGGCGGTCCGCACGGTCTTCGTGGGCGGCGGCACACCCACCCTGCTCGCGGCGGGGGACCTGGTCCGGATGCTGGGCGCGATCCGTGACGAGTTCGGCCTCGCCCCGGACGCGGAGATCACCACCGAGGCGAACCCGGAGTCCGTGGACCCGGCGTATCTGGCCACCCTCCGCGAGGGCGGCTTCAACCGCATCTCCTTCGGCATGCAGAGCGCGCGGCGGCATGTGCTGAAGGTGCTGGACCGGACCCACACCCCCGGCCGGCCCGAGGCGTGCGTCGCGGAGGCGAGGGCCGCCGGCTTCGAGCACGTCAACCTCGACCTGATCTACGGCACCCCGGGCGAGTCGGACGACGACTGGCGGGCCTCTCTGGAGGCCGCGATCGGCGCCGGGCCGGACCATGTCTCGGCGTACGCCCTGATCGTCGAGGAGGGCACCCAGCTCGCCCGCCGCATCCGGCGCGGCGAGGTCCCGATGACCGACGACGACGTGCACGCCGACCGCTATCTGATCGCGGACGAGGTGCTGGCCGCGGCGGGCTTCGACTGGTACGAGGTCTCCAACTGGGCGACCTCGACGGCCGGCCGGTGCCTGCACAACGAGCTGTACTGGCGCGGCGCCGACTGGTGGGGCGCCGGCCCCGGCGCCCACTCCCACGTGGGCGGGGTGCGCTGGTGGAACGTCAAGCACCCCGGCGCCTACGCGGCGGCGCTGGCCTCCGGACGGTCCCCCGGCGCCGGGCGCGAGCTGCTCTCCGAGGAGGACCGGCGCGTCGAGCGCATCCTGCTGGAGCTGCGGCTGCGGGAGGGGGTCCCGCTGTCCCTGCTGCGCGAGGCGGGCCGCACCGCCGCACACCGGGCTCTCGGCGAGGGACTCCTCCAGCCACGGCCCTACGAGGAGGGCCGGGCGGTACTGACCCTCCGCGGACGCCTGCTGGCGGACGCGGTGGTACGGGACCTGGTGGACTGAGCGGGGCGGGGGCCGGGTACGCGGACCGCGCGGCTGGGCGGACGGCCCTTTTCGGCCGGGCCGGACGACGGCTCCGGCCCGGCCGGGTCTGACGCCTTCCGCTCCGCCGGGGTGATGACGTCTCTGGCTCGGGCGGGGCGATGACGTTTCCGGCTCGGC
>NZ_JBEPBM010000012.1:50964-201587 GCF_040299205.1 Streptomyces sp. NPDC000983
CGGGGTGGATGACGCTTCCGCTCTGCCGGGCTGGCGGCGACTGCCGGTCAGTCAGGTTGGCGACGACTCCGGCTTGGGCGGGGTGATGACGTCTCTGGCTCGGGCGGGGCGATGACGTTTCCGGCTCGGCGGGGTGGATGACGCTTCCGCTCTGCCGGGCTGGCGGCGACTGCCGGTCAGTCAGGTTGGCGACGACTCCGGCTTGGGCGGGGTGATGACGTCTCTCACTCGGCCGGATCGAGGACGTCTCTTGCTCGGCCGGATCGCCGACGGCTTTCGGTCAACCAGGTTGCCGACGGCTTCCGGTCGGCAGGTCGCCCACGGCTTCCGGTCAGCCAGGTCGCCGACGGAAGTTCCCGGACGGGCCGCCGGCACCCCACCGGCGTGGTGCCTCCCGTGCGGCGGGCGTGCGGCCCGCCGGACCCGTGCCGGTCAGTCCACCGTCACATGGTCGATCAGTCGTTCCACCGCGCCCAGCAGCTCCGGCTCCAGGTCCTTGTACGAGCCCACCCGTGCCAGGATCGCCTGCCACACCGCGCCCGTGTTCTCCGAGGGCCAGCCCAGGGCCCGGCACACCCCGGTCTTCCAGTCCTGGCCGCGGGGGACTTTCGGCCACGCCGCGATGCCCAGCGCCGAGGGCTTCACCGCCTCCCAGATGTCGATGTACGGGTGGCCCACCACCAGGGCGTGCTCACAGGTCACCGACCGCGCGATGTGCCACTCCTTGGTGCCGGGGAGCAGATGGTCCACGAGCACCCCGAGCCGCGCGTCCGGGCCGGGCGCGAACTCGTCGACGATGGACGGCAGGTCGTCCACGCCCTCCAGGTACTCCACCACCACGCCCTCGATGCGCAGGTCGTCGCCCCAGACCTTCTCCACCAGCTCGGCGTCGTGCCGGCCCTCGACGTAGATGCGCCCGGCGCGTGCCACCCGGGCCCGGGCGCCGGGGACCGCGACGGAGCCGGACGCCGTACGGGCGGGCCGGGCCGGACCGCCCGACGAGGGGCGGACCAGCGTCACCACCCTGCCCTCCAGCAGGAACCCCCGCGGCTCCAGCGGGAACACCCGGTGCTTGCCGAAGCGGTCCTCCAGCGTGACCGTGCCCGCCTCGCAGCGGATCACCGCCCCGCAGAAGCCGGTGCCGGGCTCCTCCACCACCAGACCGGACTCCGCCTCGACCTCGGGGACCGGCTTGGGCTTCTTCCACGGCGGGGTCAGGTCCGGAGAGTACTGGCGCATTCGGATGACGATAGGAGAAGCGCCCCGCCAGGTCCTACGACACGCCGAAGCGGGCCGCCAGCGCGTCCCGCTGGGCCCGGACGAAGGCGGCGTCCACCACCGCTCCGTGGCCGGGCACGTACAGGGCGTCCTCGCCGCCCAGCGACAGCAGCCGGTCCAGGGCCGCGGGCCACTGCGAGGGCACCGCGTCCGGGCCCGCCTGCGGCTCGCCCGACTCCTCCACCAGGTCCCCGCAGAACACCACCTCCGGGCTGCCCGGGACCAGGACCACCAGGTCGTGGGCGGTGTGCCCGGGGCCCACGTTGGCCAGGAGGACCTGGCGGCCGGGGCCGAGGTCCAGGGTCCACTCGCCCGAGACGTGGTGGCGGGGCGGGGTCAGCACGTCCACCGCCTCGTCCGCCACCCGCGCGTCCAGCCCGTTGCGCACCGCGTCCGCCCGCAGCGCGGCCCGGCCGTGCGGCCCGTACACCCCGTCGACGCCGACCGCGCCGTACACCTCGGCGCCCGCGAAGGCCGCGGCCCCGAAGACGTGGTCGAAGTGCGGATGGGTCAGCGCGAGATGGGTCACACGGTGCCCGGCGAGCGCCTCCGCCCGCATCCGCAGCCGGGCCCCCTCCGACAGGCTCGACCCGGCGTCCACCACCAGGGCCGCGGCCTCCCCGAGGACCACACCGGCCGTACAGTCCCAGCCGGGCAGCCGGCAGCGGCCCACTCCGGCCGCGACCCGCTCCCACCCGAGCTCTTCCCAAGTCACCGTCATGGCAGCGACGCTAACCTCACAGCCCCAGGTCTCCGGTCCGACCTTGCCCGGGCAGTACCCCACCGCCGTACACTGGGCCGGGGAATGCTGGCACTCGGACGGACAGAGTGCCAGGCAGGCGCCCGGGGGACCGGGGACGACTTCTGGAGGTGTGCGCGGATGCTGAGTGAACGCAGGCTGCAAGTACTGCGCGCCATCGTCCAGGACTACGTCGGCACCGAGGAGCCGGTGGGCTCCAAGGCCCTCACCGAGCGGCACAACCTCGGGGTCTCCCCGGCGACCGTCCGCAACGACATGGCGGCGCTGGAGGACGAGGGCTTCATCGCCCAGCCGCACACCAGCGCCGGACGCATCCCGACGGACAAGGGCTACCGGCTCTTCGTCGACAAGCTGGCCGGCGTCAAGCCGATGACCGCGCCCGAGCGGCGCGCCATCCAGAACTTCCTGGACGGCTCCGTCGACCTCGACGACGTGGTCGCGCGGACCGTGCGGCTGCTCGCGCAGCTCACCCGCCAGGTCGCCGTCGTGCAGTACCCCTCGCTGACCCGGTCCACGGTGCGCCATGTCGAGCTGCTGTCACTGGCGCCCGCGCGGGTGATGCTCGTACTGATCACGGACACCGGGCGGGTCGAGCAGCGGATGGTCGACTGTCCGGCGCCGTTCGGCGAGACGTCCCTGGCCGATCTGCGGGCGCGGCTCAACAGCCGGGTCGCGGGCCGGCGCTTCACCGATGTGCCGATGCTCGTCGAGGACCTCCCCGAGGCCTTCGACATCGAGGACCGCGGCACGGTCTCGGCCGTACTCTCCACCCTGCTGGAGACGCTGGTCGAGGAGAACGAGGAGCGGCTGATGATCGGCGGCACCGCCAATCTCACCCGCTTCGGACATGACTTTCCCCTCACCATCCGGCCCGTCCTGGAGGCCCTGGAGGAGCATGTCGTGCTCCTCAAACTCCTGGGCGAGGCGGGAGATTCGGGCATGACCGTGCGCATCGGGCACGAGAACGCCTACGAGGGACTCAACTCCACGTCCGTCGTGTCGGTCGGCTACGGTTCGGGCGGCGAGGCAGTAGCCAAGCTCGGCGTGGTCGGACCGACCCGCATGGATTACCCGGGAACGATGGGAGCGGTACGAGCGGTGGCACGGTACGTCGGACAGATCCTGGCGGAGTCGTAAGTGGCCACGGACTACTACGCCGTTCTCGGCGTGCGCCGCGACGCGTCGCAGGATGAGATCAAGAAGGCCTTCCGGCGGCTCGCTCGCGAGCTGCACCCGGACGTCAACCCGGATCCGAAGACCCAGGAGCGGTTCAAGGAGATCAACGCCGCTTACGAGGTGCTGTCGGACCCGCAGAAGAAGCAGGTCTACGACCTCGGCGGCGACCCGCTCTCGCAGAGCGGCGGCGCGGGCGCGGGCGGCTTCGGGGCCGGTGGCTTCGGCAACTTCTCCGACATCATGGACGCGTTCTTCGGCACGGCCTCGCAGCGCGGTCCGCGCTCGCGCACCCGCCGCGGCCAGGACGCCATGATCCGGCTGGAGATCGAGCTGGACGAGGCGGCCTTCGGCACGACGAAGGACATCCAGGTCGACACGGCCGTCGTCTGCAACACCTGCAGCGGCGAGGGCGCGGCGCCCGGCACCTCGGCGCAGACCTGTGACATGTGCCGCGGCCGCGGCGAGGTGTCCCAGGTGACGCGGTCCTTCCTGGGCCAGGTCATGACCTCGCGGCCGTGCCCGCAGTGCCAGGGCTTCGGCACCGTGGTGCCGACCCCGTGCCCGGAGTGCGCGGGCGACGGCAGGGTCCGCTCCCGGCGCACCCTCACGGTCAAGATCCCGGCCGGTGTCGACAACGGCACCCGGATCCAGCTGGCCGGCGAGGGCGAGGTCGGGCCCGGCGGCGGTCCCGCGGGCGACCTGTACGTGGAGATCCACGAACTGCCGCACTCGACCTTCCAGCGGCGCGGGGACGACCTGCACTGCACGGTGACGATCCCGATGACGGCGGCGTCCCTGGGCACGAAGGTCCCGCTGGAGACCCTGGACGGCATGGAGGAGGTCGACATCCGCCCGGGCACGCAGTCCGGCCAGTCGATCCCGCTGCACGGCCGGGGTGTCACGCATCTGCGCGGCGGCGGCCGGGGCGACCTGATCGTCCACGTCGAGGTGCAGACCCCGACCAAGCTCGACCCGGAGCAGGAGCGCCTCCTGCGCGAGCTGGCCAAACTCCGCGGCGAGGAACGCCCCCAGGGGCAGTTCCAGCCGGGGCAGCAGGGCTTGTTCTCGCGGCTGAAGGACGCGTTCAACGGTCGCTGAGCCGGGTCGGCCGGGGGTCCTCGGACCCCCGCCCCGGTGGGGCTGTTCCCCGGCGCGGGGGCGCGTCCGTCGGCCGCCGAACCGGGCCGCCGGAGGCGCTGCGGCGGTCGTCCGACCGTGCCGTTGCCCGTGGTCTATGCCACAGGGCGGGTGGATTCGGACTTGTTCGGAGGACGTGACAACATGCCGTCATGTCCTCCGCACTGACCGATCTCTGCCCCCTTCCGATCGTGCAGGCCCCCATGGCGGGCGGCGTCTCCGTGCCGGCCCTCGCCGCCGCGGTGGCCGACGCCGGCGGGCTCGGGTTCCTCGCCGCCGGGTACAAGACGGCCGACGGCATGTACCAGGAGATCAAGCAGTTGCGGGGGCTCACCGGCCGCCCGTTCGGCGTGAACCTCTTCATGCCGCAGCCCGAGAGCGCGGACGCGGCAGCCGTGGACGTCTACGCCCATCAGCTGGCCGGGGAGGCCGGCTGGTACGAGACCGAGCTCGGGGACCCCGACAGCGGACGTGACGACGGCTACGAGGCCAAGCTCGCCGTCCTCCTCGACAACCCGGTCCCGGTGGTCTCCTTCCACTTCGGGGTGCCGAGCGCCGAGGTGCTCGAATCCCTGCGCCGGGCCGGCACCTTCACCCTGGTCACCGCCACCACCCCCGACGAGGCCCGTGCCGTCGAGCGGGCCGGCGCCGACGCGGTCATCGCGCAGGGCGTCGAGGCCGGCGGCCACCAGGGCACCCACCGCGACAACCCCGAGACCGACGGGACCGGCATCGGGCTGCTGTCGCTGGTCGCGCAGATCCGCGAGGCCGTCGGCCTCCCGCTCGTCGCCGCCGGCGGGATCATGCGCGGCAGCCAGATCGCCGCCGTGCTCGCCGCCGGCGCGAGCGCCGCCCAGCTCGGCACCGCCTTCCTCGCCACCCCCGAGTCCGGCGCGAGCGCCGTCCACAAGCAGGCACTGACCAACCCGCTCTTCGCCCGCACCGAGCTGACCCGGGCGTTCTCCGGCCGCCCCGCCCGCGGTCTGGTCAACCGGTTCATGCGCGAGCACGGCCCGTACGCGCCGCCCGCCTACCCCGAGATCCACCACCTCACCTCGCCGCTGCGCAAGGCCGCCGCCAAGGCGGGCGACGCGCAGGGCATGGCGCTGTGGGCGGGCCAGGGGCACCGGATGGCGCGGGAACTGCCCGCCGGACAGCTGGTGGAGGTCCTGGCCGCCGAACTCGCCGCCGCCGGGACAGCGTTGTCGGACCGCCAGGACGGCGGTGCCGGACGATGACGGCTCCGGTGTTCGTGGTCGAGCGCCTCGACGCGGCCCGGGGCGCGTCGTACGTCCTCGAAGGCGCCGAGGGGCGCCACGCGGTCTCCGTGAAGCGGCTGCGCGCCGGCGAGGACGTCGTCCTGACCGACGGGTCCGGGCGCTGGGCGCAGTGCGTGGTGCTGGCCGCCGAGGGCAAGGACCGGCTGACGGTCCGGCTCGACGCGGTCGGGGAGGAACCGGAGCCGAGCCCGCGCATCACCGTCGTACAGGCCCTGCCCAAGGGCGACCGCGGGGAGGTCGCCGTGGAGACGATGACCGAGGTCGGGGTCGACGGGATCGTGCCGTGGTCGGCGTCCCGCTGCATCACGCAGTGGAAGGGCGAGCGCGGCCTGAAGTCGCTCGCCAAGTGGCGGGCCACCGCGCGCGAGGCCGGCAAGCAGTCCCGGCGGGTCCGCTTCCCCGAGGTCGCGGACGCGGCGAGCAGCAAGCAGGTCGCCGCGCTGATCGCCGGGGCCGACTTCGCCGCCGTCCTCCATGAGAGCGGCCGGCAGCCGCTGGCCACCGCCGAACTCCCCGCCGAGGGGCACATCGTGCTGGTCGTCGGCCCCGAAGGCGGCGTCTCCCCCGAGGAGTTGGCGCTGTTCGAGGAGGCCGGGGCGCCCGCCCGGGTGCTCGGGCCGACCGTGCTGCGCACCTCGACCGCCGGAACCGCGGCGGCCGCACTGCTCCTGGGCCGCACCGGCCGCTGGGGCTGACCGAGGGAGACCGCCGTGGAACTCGCCCAGGTCCGGCTGCTGGTCGGCGACTTCGCCGCCTGCCACCGCTTCTACGCCGAAGTCCTCGGCCTGAGACCGCAGTCGGGCTCGCCCGAGGGGCCGTACGAGAAGTTCGGGGCGGCGGGGATAGCGCTCCAGGACCGGGCGGCGATGGCCGAGGTGCTCGGTGAACTCGGCGAGACCGCCACCGGGCACCGCTCCCTGGTGGTGCTGCGCGTCGACGACCTCGACGCCTACTGCGAGCTGATCACCGGGCGCGGCGCGCGGATCTTCCACGGCCCGGTGCCGCTGACGGACCGGATGCGGGTGGCCCACCTCAAGGACCCCGAGGGGAATCTGGTGGAACTCCAGGAGTGGCAACTCCTGCTGGGCTAGCCCCTTCTGACCAGGCGTCGGGGGTGCCCGAGTGGCGTGCGGGGAGGGTGAAGTGACCCGTACGCGCCCTACCGCGACGGGCCGGACAGTGGCAGGCTGCCCTCCCATGGGGGCATTGAGGCGGATTCGGCGTCGCCCGCGGAGGGCGAGAGTGGCGGCCGCGGCCGGGCTGGTGGTGCTCGCGGTCGGCGGCACCGTCGCCTGCGAGGGCACCGGCATCAGCACCGCGTCCATCGCGTGGACCACCGACCAGACCGTGACCCGGGAGCTGGAACGCCAGAAGGCGGAAGTCCAGTGGCTCACCTGCACCGCCTCCTACGGCGACGACGGCGAGGCCGGCTCCGCGCCGACCGCAGGAGAGCAGACCGTCGCCGAGGTCGACTGCACCGGGAAGACCAAGGACGGCAAGGACATCACCGTCGACGGCGTCATCACCCGGGCGATCGACGGCAAGTGCGTACGCGGCCATGTCACCGCCAAGGTCGGCGGCAAGACCTGGTTCGAGGTCGACGGCCTCGGCGACTGCGAGGGCACGCCCTCCCCGGTCGCCCCGCCCAGCGGCGACGCGCAGCCCGGGGCCACCGTCACCGTGACGGTCACCAGGACGGTGTACTGCCAGGAGAAGCCGCAGTGCTGGCCCGAGGGCAAGTGACCCGCGCCGGCGCGAGTGATCGCAAACCCCGCACCCCGCGTCACCCGTCTGCGTAGGGTGAGCGGGTGACTCAGCCTGCCGCCTATCTCCGGTTCCCGCACGTGCACGGCGAGTTGGTCGCCTTCACCGCCGAGGACGACGTCTGGCTCGCCCCCCTCGACGGCGGCCGCGCCTGGCGGGTGAGCGCCGACAACATGCCGGTCACCCTGCCGCGGATCTCGCCCGACGGCACCACCGTCGCCTGGACCTCCTCCCGGGACGGCGCCCCCGAGGTGCACACCGCCCCCGTCGACGGCGGCCCCGCCACCCGCCTGACGTACTGGGGCGCCCGGACCCGGGTGCGCGGCTGGACCCCCGACGGGCACGTCCTCGCGACCAGCAACCGGGGCCGGGCGAGCCGCGACCGCACCTGGGCCCACTCCGTCCCGCTCGACGGCGGACCGGCGACGACCCTGCCGTACGGGATCGTCGGCGATGTCGCGCACGGGCCGCACACCGTGCTGCTGTCGGCGGTGATGAGCCTGGAGGCCGCCCACTGGAAGCGCTACCGGGGCGGCCGGGCGGGCAAGCTGTGGATCGACCGGGACGGCGACGGCGAGTTCGTCCGGCTGCACGAGGAACTCGACGGGAACATCGAGTACCCCGTCTGGGCCGGTGACCGGATCGCCTTCCTCAGCGATCACGAGGGCGTCGGCGCCCTCTACTCCTCCCTCGCCGACGGCTCCGGACTGCGCCGCCACACCCCCCTCGACCAGGGCTTCTACGCCCGCCACGCCGCCGGTGACGGCACCCGGGTCGTCTACGCCTCGGCCGGTGAACTCTGGCTGCTGGACGACCTGGACGGCGCCGAACCCCGCCGCCTGGACATCCGGCTCGGCGGCCAGCGCACCGACCGCCGCCCGCACCCCGTCAACGCGGCCCGCTGGTTCGGCGCCGCCGCCCCCGACCGCACCGCCCGCGGCAGCGCGGTCCTGGTGCGCGGCAGCGTCCACTGGGTCACCCACCGCTCCGGCCCGGCCCGCGCGCTCGCCGCCGAACCCGGCGTACGGGCCCGCAAGCCCCGCACCTTCCGGGTCGAGGGCGAGGAGTGGGTGGTGTGGGTGACCGACGCCGAGGGCGACGACGCCCTGGAGTTCGCCCCCGCGACCGGCCTCGCCCCCGGCGCCACCCCGCGCAGGCTCGCCGCCGGCCGGCTCGGCCGGGTCCTGGACCTGGCGGTGGCCCCCGACGGCAGCCGGGCCGCCGTCGCCTCCCACGACGGCCGGGTGCTCATCGTCGAACGGGAGTCCGGAGAGGTCCGCGAGGTGGACCGCAGCGAGGACGGTGACGCGGGCGGGCTGGTCTTCTCCCCGGACTCGGCCTGGCTGGCCTGGTCGCACCCCGGCCCGAGCCCGCTCAGCCAGCTGCGCCTGGCCAACACCACCGACCTGTCGGTCACCGAGGCCACCCCGCTGCGCTTCCAGGACTACGCGCCGGCGTTCACCCAGGACGGCAAGCACCTCGCCTTCCTCTCCGCCCGCTCCTTCGACCCGGTCTACGACGAGCACGTCTTCGACCTGGCCTTCGTGGCCGGCTCCCGCCCCTACCTGATCACCCTCGCCGCGACCACGCCCTCGCCGTTCGGGCCGCAGCGGCACGGGCGGCCCTTCGACGCGCCGGACCGGGACGAGACCCCCGACAGCGAGGGCACCCCGGCCACCCGGATCGACCTCGAAGGGCTCGCCGACCGGATCGTGCCGTTCCCGGTCGAGGCCGCCCGCTACACCGACCTGCGCGCCGCCAAGGACGGAGTGCTCTGGCTGCGCCACCCCGTCACCGGCGAACTCGGCGCCTCCCGCGCCGCGCCGGACGACCCCGACCCCAAGACCGAGCTGGAGCGCTACGACCTGGTCCAGCAGCGGGTGGAGCATCTGGCCGCCGACGCCGACCACTTCGAGGTCAGCGGCGACGGCAAACGGGTGTTGCTGTGGACCGACGGCCGGCTGAAGGTCGTCCCCAGCGACCGGCGGGCCTCGGGCGACGAGGACAGCGACTCCAACATCACCGTCGACCTCGGCCGGATCCGGCAGAGCGTCGACCCGGCCGCCGAATGGCGCCAGATGTACGAGGAGAGCGGCCGCATCATGCGGGACCACTTCTGGCGCCCCGACATGAGCGGAGTGGACTGGGACGGCGTCCTCGACCGCTACCGCCCGGTGCTGGACCGGCTCGCCACCCACGACGACCTCGTCGACCTGCTCTACGAGGTCCAGGGCGAACTCGGCACCTCCCACGCCTACGTCATCCCGCGCGGCGGTTCCGGCGGACCCCGGCAGGGGCTGCTCGGCGCGGACATCTCCCGCGGCGCGGACGGCACTTGGCGCATCGACCGCATCCTCCCCTCGGAGACCTCCGACCCCCAGGCCCGCTCCCCGCTCGCCGCGCCCGGGGTGGCGGCGCGAGCCGGGGACGCGATCGTCGCGGTCGGCGGGGTGCCGGTGGACCCGGTGACCGGACCCGGCCCGCTGCTGGTGGGCACCGCGGGCCGGCCCGTGGAGCTGACGGTGTCCCCGGCCGGCGGCGGCGAGCTGCGGCACGCCGTCGTGGTGCCCCTGGCGGACGAGGAGGCCCTGCGCTACCACGACTGGGTGGCCGACCGCCGGGCCCACGTCCACGAGCGCTCCGGGGGCCGCCTCGGCTACCTCCACGTCCCCGACATGCAGGCGCCCGGCTGGGCCCAGATCCACCGGGACCTGCGGATCGAGGTCGCCCGCGAGGGGCTGATCGTCGACATCCGGGAGAACCGGGGCGGCCACACCTCCCAGCTCGTCGTGGAGAAACTGGCCCGCCGCGTCTCCGGCTGGAGCGTCCCACGCGGCATGCGGCCCGCCAGCTATCCCGAGGACGCGCCGCGCGGACCCGTCGTCGCGGTCGCCGACGAGTTCTCCGGCTCGGACGGCGACATCGTGAACGCGGCCATCAAGGCGCTGGGCATCGGCCCCGTCGTCGGCACCCGCACCTGGGGCGGCGTCGTCGGCATCGACAGCCGCTACCGCCTGGTCGACGGCACCCTCATCACCCAGCCCAAGTACGCCTTCTGGCTGGAGGGTTACGGCTGGGGCGTGGAGAACCACGGCGTCGACCCGGACATCGAGGTGGTGCAGCGGCCCCAGGACCACGCCGCGGGCCGGGACGCCCAACTCGACGAGGCCGTACGCCTGGCGCTGGAGGCGCTGGCCGAACGCCCCGCGAGCACCCCGCCGGAGCTGCCCGCCTGACGGGTGGCCGCCTGACGGGTGGCCGCCGCCCGACGACGACTCGCCCCCACCCCGACGGCGATACGATTCCCCGCATACCGACCACCCGTCTCAGGAGGCACCCGCAATGGCCGGAGAACCGCAGGACGACTGCCTGTTCTGCAAGATCGTGGCGGGCCACGTACCGGCGACGGTGGTCCGGGAGACGGACGCCACCGTCGCCTTCCAGGACATCAACCCCCAGGCCCCGGTCCACATCCTGGTGATTCCCAGGGCGCACTACGAGAACGCCGCCGAACTCGCCGCCGGAGCACCGGAACTCGCCGCCGCGGTCCTCAAGGAGACCAAGGAGGTGGCCGAGGAGCAGAAGCTCGACTCCTACCGCGTCGTCTTCAACACCGGCGCCGGCGCCGGACAGACCGTCTTCCACGCCCACGCCCACGTCCTCGGCGGCCGTGGCATGCAGTGGCCCCCCGGATAGCCGGCCGTGTCCGTACGCGAACTGGTGGTGCTCGGCACCGCGAGCCAGGTGCCGACCCGGCACCGCAACCACAACGGCTACCTGCTGCGCTGGGACGGCGAGGGCATCCTCTTCGATCCCGGCGAGGGAACCCAGCGCCAGATGCTGCGCGCCGGGGTCGCCGCCCACGACCTGAACCGGATCTGCGTCACGCACTTCCACGGCGACCACTCGCTCGGCCTGTCCGGGGTCATCCAGCGGATCAACCTCGACCGGGTGCCGCACGGGGTGACCGCGCACTACCCGGCCTCCGGGCAGCGCTTCTTCGACCGCCTGCGGTACGCCACCGCGTACCGGGAGACCGTCGGCATCGAGGAGGCGCCGGTCGCCGAGGACGGCGTCCTCGCCACCACCGCCTCCTACACCCTCGAAGCGCGCAGGCTCTCGCACCCGGTGGAGTCCTTCGGCTACCGCCTCGTCGAGCCCGACGGGCGCCGCATGCTGCCCGAGCGGCTCGCCGCGCTCGGGGTCCGGGGCCCGGACGTCGGACGCATCCAGCGCGAGGGCGCCGTCGGGGACGTACGGCTCGACGACGTCAGCGAGGTGCGCCGCGGGCAGCGGTTCGCGTTCGTCATGGACACCCGGCTCTGCGACGGGGTGCACGCCCTCGCCGAGGGCTGCGACCTCCTGGTCATCGAGTCGACCTTCCTCGACGAGGACACCACCCTCGCCGAGGACCACGGCCACCTCACCGCCGGGCAGGCGGCCCGGGTCGCGCGGGACGCGGGCGTACGGCATCTGGTGCTCACGCACTTCAGCCAGCGCTACTCCGAGCCCGAGGAGTTCGAACGGCAGGCGCGGGCCGCCGGGTTCGAGGGGGAGCTGACCGTGGCGCACGATCTGCTGAGAGTGCCGGTTCCGAAGCGACGGTGAAACGACCGTAAAATGCTTTGATGCCCATACCCAAAGCTGAACTGCACCTGCATATCGAAGGTACGCTGGAGCCGGAGCTGGCGTTTGCGCTGGCCGAGCGGAACGGCGTCGAGCTGCCGTACGCCGACACCGAGGCGCTGCGTGAGGCGTACCGGTTCGAGGACCTCCAGTCCTTCCTGAACCTGTACTACGAGCTGATGGCGGTGCTGCGCACCGAGCGGGACTTCGAGGACCTCGCCGACGCCTACCTCGCCCGGGCCGCCGCGCAGGGCGTGCGGCACGCGGAGATCTTCTTCGACCCGCAGGCGCATCTGGCGCGTGGGCTGTCCATGGGCACGGTCGTCGAGGGGCTCGGCCGTGCGCTGGACCGCGCCGAGGCCGACCACGGGGTCTCGACCCGGCTCATCCTGTGCTTCCTGCGCGACGAGTCCGCCGAGTCGGCGCTGGCGACGCTGGACGCGGCCCGGCCCTACCTGGACCGGATCACCGGGGTCGGTCTGGACTCGGCGGAGGTGGGGCATCCGCCGGCGAAGTTCCGCGAGGTGTACGAGGTCGCTGCCGCGCTGGGGTTGCGGCGGGTGGCGCATGCCGGTGAGGAAGGGCCGCCGGAGTACATCACCGAGGCGCTCGACGTGCTCGGGGTCGAGCGCGTCGATCATGGGCTGCGGTGCATGGAGTCGGCGGAGCTGGTGGAACGGCTGGTTCGGGAGCGGGTTCCGCTGACGCTCTGTCCGTTGTCGAACGTTCGGCTGCGTGCGGTGGATGTGTTGGCGGATCATCCGCTTGCGGCGATGCTCGATGCGGGGCTGGTGTGCACGGTCAACTCTGACGACCCGGCCTATTTCGGGGGGTATGTCGGGGACAACTTCGACGCGGTGCGTTCGGCGCTCGGTCTCTCCGAGGGGCGGCTGCGGGAACTGGCTCGCAATTCCTTCCTGGCGTCGTTTCTGGACGACGACGAGGCTCGGCGGGCGCGGTACCTCTCCGAGGTGGAGGCGTACGAGTTCTAGCCTCTTGTGCGGCGCCGTCGTGGCTGGTCGCGCAGTTCCCCGCGCCCCTGGGTGGGTGGGGGTGGCGGCCGGTTGGCCTGTGCGGCGCCGTCGTGGTTTCTCGCGCAGTTCCCCGCGCCCCTGATCCGTTGTGGCTGGTCGTGCGGTTCCTCGCGACTCTGGGTGTGCGCCGCTTCTTGCGGTCCTGGGGGTCAGGCTGCTTTTGCCGGGGCGTAGGTCGGGGCTTCCACGGTGATCTCTACGACCGGCAGGGGTTGGCGGCCGGCGCCGCGGGCCACCAGGGTCATGGGGACGGTGATGATCAGGAGGCCCGTGGCCAGGACTGCTCCCATCGCCGGGAATCCCGCCTCGGCGGCCAGGATGCTGCCGGTCAGGGGGCCGGCCGCGGTGCCGAGGGAGGATGCCGAGCCGACCAGGACGGCCCAGCGGCCCCGGGTGTCGAGTGAGGCGGCCAGTCCTATGACGTACGACAGGACGATCGGGTAGAGGGCGTTCCAGGCGATCTCACCCGTGGCGAACGTGGTGAGGTCCCGCGCGGAGGCGCTCAGGGCTATGCAGCCGGCGATGGCGGCCGTTCCGACGCCGATGGGGACGGCCAGTCCGAGCCGCGGGCCGATCGCCCCGGCCGCGACCACCCCGAGCAGCCCCGCACCCAGTGCGACCGCGAACACCACGCCGACGGTGACCTCGCTGAGGTGGGCCTGGAGGAGGCCGATCCGTCCGCTGACCCCCCACAGGGAGTTCTGGGCGAGGGACCAGCACATCAGGGCGCCGGCGAGGACGAGCCCGGCCCGGGCGTGGGGGAGGCGCCCGGATTCGGCGCGGGCCTGAGTGACGGTTCCGGCCGCGGGGAGCCGACCGGTGAGCGGCCAGACGGCCAGCGCGGTGAGCGCGATCGCGCCGAGCGGCAGCCCGTGGCCGGGGCCCAGGTGCGGGACGGTCAGATAGACGAGGCCCGCGAGGGCCGAGACACCGAGCAGCCCGTACGTGGTGACGCGGTGCGGGTCGGGGCGCCCCGCGATACCGGTGGCGGCGACCGCGGTGGCCGTACCGGAGCCGAAACCGCCGAGCATCGCGCCGGCCACGACGGCGGGGACGAAGTGGGTGAGGGCGGCGCCGCCGTAGCCGAGGACGGCCAGGGCGAGGCCGGCCCGGGCGAGCAGGCGCGGCCCGACGCGGTCCACGCGGGAGGCGAGCAGGAACCCGGCCGAGGCCGAACTCAGCAGCAGCGCGCTGCCGACGGCGCCCGCCTGGGTGGCGGTGAGCGCCAGCCCCGAGTCGAGGCGTCCGACGGTGGTCGGCAGGAGGTACGGGGCGAGGTACCCGGCCGTGAAAAGGGCGACGAGGGGCCAGGGCGGGGCGGTGCGGGCGGACACGGGCGTTCCCAGGGCATGCGAAAGGAGCGGCTCAGAAGAGGGGGAGGGGGCGACGACCGTCGACGGACAGGAACGCGCGGGCAATTTGTATCAAGCGGGGGCAGGCCCAAAGAAGGGGGCCTGGTGTGATCCGGGGCACATGGTGTTTGCCTGCGGATCGCCCGGGTAATGGAGGCGGCTTCGCCGGTCGGCGCGGGTGCGGCGGCGGGCCGACCCGTTGACGGTCGGTGTTCGCGTATCTAACCTTCATTTACATACATGGATGGCATCTGGTCAGGGAGATGAATGACGGTGGCCCTCGACACCCATGAGGCCGTGCTGCGGCGACTGCGGGACGGCATGGCGGGCGGTGTGCTCTCGTTCCCGCTGACGAGCTTCCACGCCGACGGCTCCCTCGACCCCGACGGCTTCCGCGCACACGTCGCCCGCCGTATCGCGGCCGGCCCCGGCGCCGTCTTCCCGGCCTGCGGCACCGGCGAGTTCTTCTCCCTCGACGAGGACGAGTACCGGACGGTGGTCGCCCTCACCGTGCGCGAGGCGCGGGGGCGGCTGCCCGTCGTCGCCGGCATCGGCTACGGCTGGGCGCAGGCCCGGCGCTTCGCCCGCATCGCCGAGGAGGCCGGCGCCGACGCCCTGCTGGTCCTGCCGCACTACCTGGTCACGGCCCCGCAGGAGGGCCTGGTCCGGCAGGTGGAGCGCATCGCCGCGGGCACCCGGCTGCCGCTCGTCGTCTACCAGCGCGGCCAGGTCGCCTTCACCGCCGACTCGCTGCGGCGGATCGCCGCCCTGCCGAACGTCATCGGCCTCAAGGACGGCCACAGCGACCTCGACCGGCTCCAGCGCCTCACCCTCGCCGCCCCCGAGGACTTCCTCTTCTTCAACGGCGCCGCCACCGCCGAGATCCAGGCCCGCGCCTACGCCACCGTCGGCGTCCCCGCCTACTCCTCCGCCGTGCACGCCTTCGCACCCGAGATCGCCGACCGCTTCTTCGCCGCCCTGCGCGACGGCGACGACAAGACGACCGACCGGCTGCTGCGCGAGTTCTACGTCCCGCTCGTCGAACTCCGCGACCGGGTGCCCGGCTACGCCGTGTCGCTGGTCAAGGCCGCGGCCCGGCTGCGCGGCGAACCGGTCGGACCCGTACGCGCCCCGCTCACCGACCTCTCGGCCGCCGACCTGGCCGAGCTGAGGAACCTGCTCGCCACCGGACTCGACCTCGTAGGAGCGGCCCCGTGAACCTGACCGTCACCGACGTCCGGCTGACCCCGATCCTCGTCGCCGACCCGCCCCTGCTCAACACCCAGGGCGTCCACCAGCCCTACACCCCCCGGCTGATCGTGGAGGTCGTCACCGCCGACGGGGTCACCGGAGTCGGCGAGACCTACGGCGACACCAAGTACCTGGAACTGGCCCGGCCCTTCGCCGAGAAACTGATCGGCCGTCAGGTCAGTGACCTGAACGGGCTGTTCACCGTCGCCGAGGAGGTGGCCGTGGACGGCTCCCAGGTCTCGGGGCGGGTCGACGTCGGTGGACTGCGCGGCGTCCAGACCGCCGACAAACTGCGCCTGTCCGTCGTCTCCGGCTTCGAGGTGGCCTGTCTGGACGCCCTCGGCAAGGCACTCGGACAGCCCGTGCACGCCCTGCTCGGCGGCAAGGTCCGCGACACCGTCGAGTACAGCGCCTACCTCTTCTACCGGTGGGCCCGTCACCCCGAGGGCGTCCCCGCCGAGCCGGACGACTGGGGCGCCGCCGTCGACCCGGCCGGAGTCGTCGAACAGGCACGCAGGTTCAAGGAACGCCACGGCTTCACCTCGTTCAAGCTCAAGGGCGGGGTGTTCCCGCCGGACGAGGAGATCGCCGCCGTACGGGCCCTCGCCGAGGCGTTCCCCGGGCACCCGCTGCGCCTGGACCCCAACGGCGCCTGGTCGGTGGAGACCTCGCTGAAGGTGGCCCAGGAACTGGGCGGGATCCTGGAGTACCTGGAGGACCCCGCGCTCGGCACCGCCGCGATGGCCGAGGTCTCCGCGGCGACCGGCGTGCCGCTCGCCACCAACATGTGCGTGACGACCTTCGCCGAGATCAAGGAGGCGTTCACCCGGGACGCCGTGCAGGTCGTGCTCTCCGACCACCACTACTGGGGCGGACTGCGCAACACCCAGCAGCTCGCCGCCGTCTGCCGTGCCTTCGGCGTCGCGATCTCGATGCACTCCAACACCCACCTCGGCATCTCCCTGGCCGCGATGACCCACGTCGCGGCCACCGTCCCCGGCCTCCACCACGCCTGCGACTCCCACTACCCCTGGCAGGCGGAGGACGTCCTCACCGAGCGCCTGGCCTTCCGGGACGGCACGATCGCCGTCTCCGACGCCCCCGGCCTCGGCGTCGAACTCGACCGGGACCGGCTGAGCGCGCTGCACCGACGCTGGCTCGACGACGACGGCACCCTGCGCGACCGCGACGACGCGGCCGCGATGCGCGTCGCCGACCCCGGCTGGACCACCCCGGCCGTGCCCCGCTGGTGACCCCGGCGCGCTCCCCTCGCCGCCCGCGCCGTGACCGGATCCGTACGCGTGCGGCCGGGGCGCCCGGGGCCGCCCCGCCCCGCGCGACTCCCGGGGCGGCACGGACCGCACGCCCGGGACCTGCGGGGGCCTGACGCGACGGATGCTCCCGGCGTGACCGACGGCGCGTTGTCAGTGACGTGGTGCACACTGGCCTGATCCGCACCACGTCAGGGAGCGCACCGTGATCGCGTCCACCGCGTCCACCGGAAAGGGACCCACTTCCTCCGTCGCCGGGGGGCCGCGCCGTCCGGCCCGGGTCGACCCGCTCGCCGCGCTGCGCACACCCGGCGACCCGCCCTGGGACGTCTACCTCACCGGCACCGTCTTCCTCGACATCGTCTTCACCGGGCTCGACACCGCCCCCGTCCGCGGCACCGAGACCTGGGCACGCGGGATGGGGTCCAGCCCGGGCGGCGTCGCCAACATGGCGACCGCGCTGGCCCGCCTGGGCCTGCGAACCTCCCTGGCCGCGGCCTTCGGCGACGACCACTACGGCGAGTACTGCTGGGACGCGCTGGAGCAGGGCGAGGGCATCGACCTCGCCCTGTCGCGCTCGGTCCCCGGCTGGCACTCCCCGGTGACGGTCTCCATGGCCTACGAGGGCGAGCGCACCATGGTCTCCCACGGTCACGAACCGCCCCCCGAGGAGCCCGCCCCCGACTGCCCGCCCCGCGCCCGCGCCGCCGTCGCCTCCCTGGAACCCGGCAAACGGGCCCCCTGGATCGCCCAGGCCGCCGCCAAGGGAACCCGCGTCTTCGCCGACGTCGGCTGGGACGAGACCGGCGCCTGGGACCTCGCCGGCCTCACCGACCTCGCCCACTGCGAGGCCTTCCTGCCCAACGCCGAGGAGGCCATGCGCTACACCGGCGCCTCCTGCCCGCGCGCCGCCGCCCACGCCCTCACCGAACACGTCCCGCTCGCCGTGGTCACCCTCGGCGCCGACGGCGCCTACGCCGTGGACCGGCGCACCGGCGAGAGTGCCGAGGTGCCCGCGATCGCGGTGGAGGCCCTCGACCCCACCGGCGCCGGGGACGTCTTCGTCGCCGGGTTCGTCGCCGGCACCCTCGCCGACTGGCCGCTCGCCGACCGCCTCGCCTTCGCCGGCCTCACCGCCGCCCTCTCCGTCCAGGAGTTCGGCGGCTCCCTCTCCGCCCCCGGCTGGGCGGAGATCGCCGCCTGGTGGCGCGAGATCCAGTCCTGCGCCGACCAGGACCCGGCCGCACTGCGCCGGTACGCGTTCCTGACCGGCCTGGTCCCGGCGGTCCCGGCCAGCCCCTGGCCGCTGCGCCGGGCCGTGCCGACCATCGGCTTCGGCCGCTCCGCCTGAGCGACGCCCGCCCGCCCTCGCCTGCCGCCTGTCCGCCCGTCTGCCCGGGGAGAAAAGTCCTACGGGCTTGTCAGTCGTGCGGCGTACCCTGGAATCGCCAGACCGCCCCTGGGGCGGGCGGTCCGTTTCGAGGAGGACGAGCAAGGCCACAGAGCCGGCCCATGACTCAGACACGCACAGCTCACACACCCGCGCAGGGGCAGGCGAGAGCACATTTCACCGTCCCCGCCCAGCACCCCATGGTGACCGTGCTGGGGTCCGGCGACTCCCTCCTGCGTGTGATCGAGAAGGCCTTCCCGGCGGTCGACATTCATGTCCGGGGCAATGAGATCAGCGCGGTCGGCGGCGCGGCGGAAGTCGCCCTTGTCCAGCGCCTGTTCGACGAGATGATGCTGGTGCTCCGCACCGGACAGCCGATGACGGAGGACGCAGTGGAACGCTCGATCGCCATGCTCCGGGCGAGCGGGAACGGCGAGGGGTCGGCCGAGACCCCGGCCGAGGTGCTCACCCAGAACATCCTCTCCTCGCGCGGACGCACGATCCGCCCGAAGACCCTCAACCAGAAGCGGTACGTCGACGCGATCGACAAGCACACGATCGTCTTCGGCATCGGCCCCGCCGGCACCGGCAAGACCTACCTCGCCATGGCCAAGGCGGTCCAGGCCCTGCAGTCCAAGCAGGTCAACCGCATCATCCTGACCCGCCCCGCGGTCGAGGCGGGCGAACGCCTCGGCTTCCTGCCGGGCACCCTGTACGAGAAGATCGACCCCTACCTGCGCCCGCTGTACGACGCGCTGCACGACATGCTCGACCCGGACTCGATCCCGAGGCTGATGGCCGCCGGGACGATCGAGGTCGCGCCGCTGGCGTACATGCGCGGCCGTACGCTCAACGACGCGTTCATCATCCTGGACGAGGCCCAGAACACCAGCCCCGAGCAGATGAAGATGTTCCTCACCCGGCTCGGCTTCGACTCGAAGATCGTCATCACCGGTGACGTGACCCAGGTCGACCTGCCGTCCGGCACCAAGTCCGGTCTGCGGCAGGTGCAGGACATCCTGGAGGGCGTCGAGGACGTCCATTTCTCCCGGCTTTCCTCCGAGGACGTGGTCCGGCACAAGCTGGTCGGCCGTATCGTCGACGCGTACGAGAAGTACGACAGCCATCAGGGCACGGAGAACGGCACCCGTCAGGGCGGCCGCCAGAAGCGGAAGTAGAGACAGACCAGCACCATGTCGATCGACGTCAACAACGAGTCCGGAACCGAGGTCGACGAGCAGGCGATCCTCGACATCGCCCGCTACGCGCTCGCGCGGATGCGCATCCACCCGCTCTCCGAGCTCTCGGTGATCGTCGTGGACTCCGACGCCATGGAGCAGCTGCACATCCAGTGGATGGACCTGCCCGGACCCACCGATGTCATGTCCTTCCCGATGGACGAGCTCCGGCCGCCGTCCAAGGACGACGAGGAGCCGCCGCAGGGCCTGCTCGGTGACATCGTGCTCTGCCCGGAGGTCGCCCTGAAGCAGGGGCAGGACGCGCCGACGCAGCACACCATGGACGAGGAGCTCCAGCTGCTCACCGTCCACGGTGTGCTGCACCTGCTCGGCTACGACCACGAGGAGCCGGACGAGAAGGCCGAGATGTTCGGCCTCCAGGCCGCCATCGTGGACGGCTGGCGCGCGGAGAAGGGCCTGACCGGCCCCTCCCCGGCTCCGACCGTCTCATGAGTGCCCAACTCGTCCTCGGCGCCGTCGCGCTGGTCGTCGTGGCCTGGCTCGCCGCCTGCGCGGAGGCGGGCCTGGCGCGCGTCTCCAGCTTCCGCGCCGAGGAGGCCGTACGGTCCGGGCGGCGGGGCAGCGCCAGGCTGGCGCAGGTCGCCGCCGACCCGACGCGCTATCTGAACGTGGCGCTGCTGGTCCGCGTCGCCTGCGAGATGGCCGCCGCCGCCCTGGTCACCTACGCCTGCCTGCGGGAGATCGACAGCACCACCCAGGCCCTGCTCGCCGCGATCGGCGTGATGGTGCTGGTCTCCTATGTCGCGGTCGGTGTCTCCCCGCGCACCATCGGCCGCCAGCACCCGCTGAACACCGCCACCGCGGCCGCGTACGTGCTGCTGCCGCTGGCCCGGATCATGGGCCCGATCCCGCCGCTGCTGATCCTCATCGGCAACGCCCTCACCCCCGGCAAGGGCTTCCGCCGCGGCCCGTTCGCCTCCGAGGCCGAACTGCGCGCGATGGTCGACCTTGCGGAGAAGGAGTCGCTGATCGAGGACGAGGAGCGCCGCATGGTGCACTCCGTCTTCGAGCTCGGCGACACCCTCGTGCGGGAGGTCATGGTCCCGCGCACCGACCTGGTCGTCATCGAGCGCTACAAGACCATCCGCCAGGCGCTCACCCTGGCCCTGCGCTCCGGCTTCTCGCGCATCCCGGTCACCGGGGAGAGCGAGGACGACGTCGTCGGGATCGTCTACCTCAAGGACCTCGCCCGCAAGACGCACATCAGCCGGGACGCGGAGAGCGAGCTGGTCTCCACCGCGATGCGGCCCGCCGCCTTCGTGCCCGACACCAAGAACGCCGGTGACCTGCTGCGCGAGATGCAGCAGGACCGCAACCACGTCGCCGTCGTGATCGACGAGTACGGCGGCACCGCCGGGATCGTCACCATCGAGGACATCCTGGAGGAGATCGTCGGCGAGATCACCGACGAGTACGACCGCGAGCTGCCCCCGGTGGAGGAGCTGGGCGACGACCGCTACCGCGTCACCGCCCGCCTCGACATCACCGACCTCGGCGAGCTCTACGGCCTCGACGAGTACGACGACGAGGACGTGGAGACCGTCGGCGGGCTGCTCGCCAAGGCGCTCGGCCGGGTGCCGATCGCCGGCGCCTCCGCGCTCGTGAAGCTGCCCGACGACCGGGAGCTGCGGCTGACGGCGGAGGCCGCCGCCGGCCGCCGCAACAAGATCGTGACGGTGCTGGTGGAGCCACTGGGCGCCGTCGAGGAGGAGTCGGAGGACCGGTGACCCCCCAGGAGCTGCGCGCCCTCTGCCTGTCGTTCGACGCGACGGTGGAGGACTTCCCGTTCAACCCGGAGACGTCCGTCTTCAAGGTCCTCGGCAAGCTCTTCGCGCTGACCGCCCTCGACGCGCGGCCCCTGAAGGTCAACCTCAAATGTGACCCCGAGGACGCCGTCCGGCTGCGCGAGGAGCACCCGGGACTGATCGTCCCCGGCTACCACATGAACAAGCGCCACTGGAACACCGTCACGGCCGACGGCACCCTGCCCGACCGGCTCGTGCGGGAACTGGTCGAGGACTCCTACGACCTGGTCGTGGCCGGCCTGCCGCGCGCCGAACGGCTCCGCCTGGACCGGCCCTGACGGGCACTTCGTATGCTCGGGGCATGACCGAGAGCAACGCGCTTGACCCCGAGGACCGCAAGATCGTCACCCTGGCCCGTTCCGCGCGGGCCCGCAACGGCGTGCCCGAGGGTGCCGCCGTACGGGACGAGACGGGTCGTACGTATGTCGCGGGGACCGTGGACCTGGACTCGCTGAAGCTGAGCGCGCTGCGCACCGCGGTGGCCATGGCGGTGGCGTCCGGGGCGAAGTCGCTGGAGGCCGCGGCGGTCGTGACGCAGGCGGGGACCGTGGCGGCGGAGGACCTGGCCGCCGTACGGGACCTCGGCGGGGCCGGGACCCCGGTGCTGCTCGCCGGGCCCGACGGCGCGGTGCGGGAGACCGTGTCCGCGCAGTAGCCGGGGGCGGGAGACCGGCCATCGCACAGTAGTCCGGATTTCATCCTTGCCGCGCGTCGCCTCTCGCGCATCAATGGGAACGTCAGTTCCGACGGTCCGTCAGATTCGGTCCTCCCGCAGTGTGTCCGCACCCACCTGCCGAGGACGGGCCGCCGGTCCCCCCACTCCCGAAGGGAACCCGCAACCCATGAGAGGCACCCGCTTGAGCACCGGTGCGGCCATCGCCGTCGGGGCGCTCGCCGTGACCGGACTCGTCCTCGCGCCGACCGCCGCCGCCGTGACCCCCACCACCGCCACCATCAACGCGAACTGCGGCTTCTTCGGCGGCGGCGCGGCCACGCTCACGGCCACGCAGGACGGCACGGCCGCCACCATGACGCTCGACTCCTCGGCGATCACCGCGCCGATAGCGCTCGGGGCGGACTCCATCGCCTCGACGCTGACCCTGGTGAAGGCCGGCGGCGGCACCACCGTCTTCACCGCCACCGAGAACCCGGCGATGGCCGCCGGGGACCCGGTGAAGGTCGGTCCGCTGCCCGGCACCGTCGCCGCCGGCGACAGCCTGGAGGCCTACGGCGGCTCGCTGAAGATGACCGTCCTCGGCATCACCATCACCTGTACGGCGACCGGGGCGCAGTCACCGGGCCCGTTCGTCTTCGACTGACAGCGCGGGCGAGCGCGGCCCCTCAGAGCGCGTCGGGGCCCCGCTCGCCCGTCCGCACCCGTACGACGGTCTCCACGGGCAGCGCCCAGACCTTGCCGTCACCGATCTTGCCGGTCTGCGCGGAACGCACGATCGCGTCGATCACGTCGTCGCAGACGGCGTCCTCCACGACCACCTCGATCCGGACCTTGGGGACCAGGTCGATCTGGTACTCGGCGCCGCGGTACACCTCGGTGTGGCCGCGCTGCCGGCCGTAGCCGCTCGCCTCGGTCACGGTCAGACCGTTGACGCCGAGCTCCTGGAGCGCCGACTTCACCTCGTCGAGGCGGTAGGGCTTGACGATCGCGGTGATGAGCTTCATGCCTGGCTGTTGACCTTCTGGGCGGAGGGGACGACAAAGCGGCCGACCGGGGCGCCGTGGCCCGGGACGCCGAGATCGTATGCGCTCCCGCGCACGCACCGTAAGGGCCGTGCAGGCCCTCTCCCTCGCCGGGACCCGCACGAGGACCCGCTGCGCGCGCCCGTGCGGGGTGTGCGGACTGATGTGCGGCGGGTCTTTGTGGATCAGGGAGAATGGGCGCCATGAGCGTTCGCAGCCAGTCATCCGAGCAGCCGGCCGAGGCACCCCACCGGGCCGGCTTCGCCTGCTTCGTCGGCCGCCCCAACGCGGGCAAGTCCACCCTCACGAACGCTCTGGTCGGGCAGAAGGTGGCGATCACCGCAGACCAGCCGCAGACCACCCGGCACACCGTGCGCGGGATCGTGCACCGCCCGGACGCCCAGCTGATCCTGGTGGACACCCCCGGTCTGCACAAGCCGCGCACGCTCCTGGGCGAACGCCTCAACGACGTCGTGCGGACCACCTGGGCCGAGGTCGACGTGATCGGCTTCTGTCTGCCCGCCAACGAGAGGATCGGCCCCGGCGACCGCTTCATCGCCAAGGAGCTGGCCGGGATCAAGAAGTCCCCGAAGGTCGCCATCGTCACCAAGACGGACCTCGTCGACTCCAAGCGCCTCGCCGAACAGCTGATCGCCATCGACCAGCTCGGCAGGGAACTCGGCATCGACTGGGCGCAGATCGTCCCGGTGTCGGCGACCGCGAACAAGCAGGTCGATTTGCTCGCCGACCTGCTGATCCCGATGCTGCCCGAGGGCCCGGCGCTCTACCCCGAGGGCGACCTCACCGACGAGCCCGAGCAGGTCATGATCGCGGAGCTGATCCGCGAGGCGGCCCTGGAGGGCGTCCGCGACGAACTGCCGCACTCCATCGCCGTGGTGGTGGAGGAGATGCTGCCCCGCGAGGACCGCCCCGCCGACCGGCCGCTGCTGGACATCCACGCCTTCGTCTACATCGAGCGCCCCAGCCAGAAGGGCATCATCATCGGCCCCAAGGGCAAGCGGCTGAAGGAGGTCGGCATCAAGTCCCGCAAGCAGATCGAGGCCCTGCTCGGCACCCCGGTCTTCCTCGACCTGCACGTCAAGGTCGCCAAGGACTGGCAGCGCGACCCCAAGCAGCTGCGCCGCCTGGGCTTCTGAACCGCCCGGCCCGCCGGACCGCGGGGGCGCCCGTCGCCCCCGCGCTCAGTCCACGCTCCTGATCCGTCCCACCAGCACCGCCCCCGCCACCGCGATCAGCGCCGCGGCCAGATACAGCACCCGGTACCCGCCGAAGTGGGTCACGACCGGCGCGGCCAGCGCGGGGGCGGCCACCTGGGGCAGGGCGTTGGCCACGTTGATCACGCCGAGGTCCTTGCCCCGGTCCCGGGCCTTCGGCAGCACATCGGTCATCAGCGCGAAGTCGACCGACATGAACACCCCGAGCCCGACCCCCAGCAGCGCCGCCACCACGATCGCGCCCGGCCAGGTCTGCCAGAGGGCCAGCAGCGCCGTGGCCGCCGCCATCAGCGCCCCCGACCAGCGCACGAACGGCTTGCGCCGCCCCACCCGGTCCGACCAGACGCCGGCCACCACCACCGTGGCCAGCAGCGTCACACTGTTCACCGCGGTCAGCACCAGCACACCCTGCTCCGGTTCGGCCCGCTCCAGCCGGTCCCGCAGGTAGTAGAGCAGGTAGAGGATCACCAGGGCGTTACTCAGGTTGATCAGGAAGCGGGTCAGCCACGCCCACCCGAAGTCCGGGTGGCGTCGCGGGCTCACCCAGAAACCGGCCAGGAAGGCCCGCGCCGACCACACCGGCCGCTCCTCGGCCGCCAGCCGTACGTCCTTGTGCCCCAGCACGTACGGCAGGACGCCCAGCAGCACGAACACCGCGCACGCCGCGTACCCCGCCGTGATCCCGCCCAGCGCCGTCGCCAGCCCCGTCCCGGCGACCGCGCCGAGGATCTGGGCCGCGCCCAGCCAGCCGCCCACCGAGCCGCGTTGCAGCCGCGGCACCCGGTCCGGCACCGCCGCCGTCACCGCGGCGAAGGCCGCGTTCAGGGTGAGCTGCACCAGGCACCAGCCGGCCAGCATCGTCCCGAGGCCGCCCGCGCCCGCCAGCAGCAGCAACGACAGCGTGCCCCCGGCCGCCCCGGCCACGATCCACGGCCGGCGCCGCCCTCCGCGGGCCGTCGTCCGGTCCGACAGGGCACCGAAGAACGGGTTCGCGAGCAGCGAGACGACCGCGCCGACCCCGGTCACCCAGGCCAGCACCGTCTCCTTGGACATCCCGGTGCCGGGCGCGAAGTCCTCCGCCTGCTCCGGCAGCAGGATCTGCAGCGGGCCGTACCAGCCCACCCAGATCGCCCAGTTGGCGACCGCCAGCGCCGTCGTCCAGCCCCGGGAGACCCGGTCGGCGGGCTCCGCCAGGGCGCCGGCCGGCGTCGTCATCCCTGGGCCCGCAGCACGTCCCGCAGCCAGTGGTAGGACGCCTTCGGGGTCCGCTCCTGGGTGTCGAAGTCGACGTGCACCAGGCCGAACCGGCGCGCGTATCCCTCGGCCCACTCGAAGTTGTCCAGCAGCGACCAGACGAAGTAGCCGCGGACGTCGACCCCGGCCTCGGACGCCCGGTGCAGGGCACGCAGATGGCCGTCCAGGTAGGCGATCCGGTCCTGGTCGTCGAGGCCGTCGTAGGAGCAGCCGTTCTCGGTGATGACGACGGGCGGGAGCCGGTCGCCGTAGCGCTCGTGGAAGCCGGTGAGCAGCTCGGTCAGCGCCTCGGGGACCACCGGCCAGCCGAAGTCGGTGACCGGTACGCCCTCGATCTGCCGCACCGAGAAGGGGAGTTCGGCGGGCATGGAGACACCGCCGAACTCGATCTCGGCGCCCTGCGGGGCGCCCACCCTGGTCGGGGCGTAGTAGTTGACGCCGTACCAGTCGACCGGCTCGCCGATGACCTTCAGGTCCGCCTCGACGTCGCCGGGCATCAGTTCGCCGAGCCCGGCCGGGTACGCGCCGAGCAGCACGGGGTCGGCGAAGAGCCGGTTCAGGAGGACGTCGTAGAACTCGGCGGCCTCCACGTCGGCGGGCTCCGGCGAGGCCGGCCAGGTCGGCCCGTGCGAGTTGGCGATGCCGATGTCCCGCACCCCGGCCGCGCGCAGCGCCCGTACCGCGAGGCCGTGCGCCAGGAGTTGGTGGTGGGCGACGGGCAGGGCGTCGAACAGCAGCTGCTTTCCGGGCGCGTGGACACCGAGGGCGTGCCCCAGCAGGGTGTGCTCGGCCGGCTCGTTCAGGGTGATCCACTTGTGGACGCGGTCACCGAGCCGCTCCGCGACCCGCGCCGCGTGCTCGGCGAACCGGGCGGCGGTGTCCCGCTCCAGCCAGTCCAGGCCGGCCGGCAGGTCCCAGTGGAAGAGCGTGGGGACCGGGCGGACGCCGGCCGCGCACAGCTCGTCGACGAGGCGGTCGTAGAAGTCCAGGCCGCCGGGGGAGTTCACCCGCGGCCAGGAGACGGAGAAGCGGTACGCGCCCACCCCGAGGCCGGCCAGCAGGGCCACGTCCTCGGGGTAGCGGTGGTAGTGGTCGCAGGCCACCGCCGCCGTCGAGCCGTCCTTCACCGTCCCCGCCCGGCGCGTGAACTCGTCCCACACGGACGGCTCGCGCAGCTCGGCCGCGCCCTCGATCTGATGGGCGGAGGTCGACACTCCCCACAGGAAGTCCGCCGGGAACTGAGGTATCGGTTGCGTCGCCATGCGCCGGATCTTCGGACCCGGCGCGGGCCAAGTCAACGGGCGCGGGTGAACAAGCCGTTACGCCCCCTCCTTGAGCACCTTGCCGATCAGCTCGCGCTGTTCGGCGGTGAGCCGGGGATCGGCGCAGTACACGGTCCGTCCGTCCACGGTGATCTGGTAGCCGAAGCCGTCGGGCACCCCGACGGGCGGCGTGTCCCGGCCGGCGGCGACCGCCCGCTCGGCCAGGGACGTCCACTCCTGGGCGTCGGGCCGTCCCGAGGTCTCCACCTCGGCGAACCGCTCGATGCCCGCGAAGCCGCCGGTGCGTCTCACCTGAATGCGCATGGGGTCCTGTCTAGTACGGATCTAGAGGCTGCGCACCCCGACCTGCTCCCATGCCTTCTGCACCGCCTGGAACTCCTCGCCCCCGTCGCCGTAGCGGGCGCCGGCGGCGGCCACCGTCAGCCGGGCGAAGTCGGTGAACAGGGCCTGCGAGGACAGCTCGCCGCCGGTCAGCACGTCGTACCAGACCTGTCCGGCGCGCTCCCAGGCGTGGCCGCCGAGCGCGGTGGCGGCCAGGTAGAACGCGCGGTTGGGGATACCGGAGTTGATGTGGACGCCGCCGTTGTCGCGGCCGGTGCGCACGAAGTCGTCCATGGACCCGGGCTGCGGGTCCTTGCCGAGGACGTCGTCGTCGTACGCGGTGCCCGGCTCCTTCATGGAGCGCAGCGCCTTGCCCGTCACCCGCGGGGCGAGCAGCCCGGCGCCGATCAGCCAGTCGGCCTCCGCGGCGGTCTGGCCGAGCGTGTACTGCCGGATGAGCGCGCCGAAGACGTCCGACATCGACTCGTTGAGGGCGCCGGGCTGGCCGAAGTAGGTGAGGTTCGCGGTGTACTGCGTGACGCCGTGGGCGAGTTCGTGGCCGATGACGTCGATGGGGATGGTGAAGTCGAGGAAGATCTCGCCGTCGCCGTCGCCGAACACCATCTGCTCGCCGTTCCAGAAGGCGTTGTTGTAGTCCTGCTCGTAGTGCACGGTGGCGTCGAGCGGCAGGCCGTTCCCGTCGATCGAGTTGCGCTCGAACGCCTTCAGGAACAGCTCGAAGGTGGCGCCGAGGCCCGCGTAGGCGCGGTTGACGGTGGCGTCCTTGCCGGGCTCCTCGCCCTCCCCGCGGACCTTCTCGCCGGGCAGGCCGGTGCCGTGCCCGGCGTCGTAGACGGTGCGCTGCGGCCGGTCGGGCTCGGCGTCGGCGGGCGGGGCGACGGCGGGCGCGCCGAGCACGGTGGTCAGCCGGCGGTGGGTGCGCTCGTAGGCGTCGCGCTGGAGGGTCCGGCGGGCCGGGCCGGCCAGCGCGGGGTCCTCGGCCTGGGCGAGCCTGTCGAGGACGTGCGGTGGTACGACGGTGCAGAAGACGGGCACATGGCCCCCGTGGGTCGTCATGCCCGGCACCCTCGCACTGCGTTATGCCGCTGTCACTACCCGCAACCATGATTGGTGAAATGTGGGGACAAGGCGCCCTCCGGGCGTCCGTGAAGTGGTATGGCACACGTTTCGTCCCTTTCGTCCCTACGGTCCCGCATACTGATACGCACCGTCGCATCGTGGGCGGTCTGGGCTAGCATGCGGAGCATCATGCTTTTCGGGCTGCTTCTCCTTAGCTGCCGCGGCGAGGGCCTGTAGTCGAGGCCGACCCCCTCCCCGCGGTGCTTGGCGTTGCGTCGTCGGCCGTCCTTCCGGACACCTTGAGGAGCCCGAAGCATCATGGCAAACCGCCAGCAGCCCACGTCCATGCCGATCCACAAGTACGGTCGCTACGACCAGGTCGACATCCCGGACCGCACCTGGCCCGACCGGCGCATCACCCAGGCGCCCCGCTGGCTGTCCACCGATCTGCGGGACGGCAACCAGGCCCTGATCGACCCGATGTCGCCCGAGCGCAAGCGCCGGATGTTCGACCAGCTGGTCAAGATGGGCTACAAGGAGATCGAGGTCGGCTTCCCCGCCTCCGGCCAGACCGACTTCGACTTCGTACGCTCCATCATCGAGGAGCCCGGCGCGATCCCCGACGACGTCACCATCTCCGTGCTGACCCAGGCCCGTGAGGACCTGATCGAGCGCACGGTGGAGTCCCTGAAGGGCGCCAAGCGGGCCACCGTCCACCTGTACAACGCCACCGCGCCGGTCTTCCGCCGGGTGGTCTTCCGCGGCTCCAAGGACGACATCAAGCAGATCGCCGTCGACGGCACCCGTCTGGTCATGGAGTACGCGGAGAAGCTGCTGGACCCCGAGACCGAGTTCGGCTACCAGTACAGCCCCGAGATCTTCACCGACACCGAGCTGGACTTCGCCCTGGAGGTCTGCGAGGCGGTCATGGACGTCTGGCAGCCCGGCCCGGGCCGCGAGATCATCCTCAACCTGCCCGCCACGGTGGAGCGTTCGACGCCGTCCACGCACGCGGACCGCTTCGAGTGGATGAGCCGCAACCTGTCGCGCCGCGAGTACGTGTGCCTGTCCATCCACCCGCACAACGACCGCGGCACGGCGGTGGCCGCCGCCGAACTGGCCGTCATGGCCGGCGGCGACCGCGTCGAGGGCTGCCTGTTCGGGCAGGGCGAGCGCACCGGCAACGTCGACCTGGTCACCCTGGGCATGAACCTGTTCTCCCAGGGCGTCGACCCGCAGATCGACTTCTCCGACATCGACGAGATCCGTCGTACGTGGGAGTACTGCAACCAGATGGAGGTCCACCCGCGCCACCCGTACGTGGGCGACCTGGTCTACACGTCCTTCTCCGGCTCCCACCAGGACGCCATCAAGAAGGGCTTCGACGCCATGGAGGCCGACGCGGCGGCTCGCGGGGTCACCGTCGACGACATCGAGTGGGCCGTGCCGTACCTGCCCATCGACCCCAAGGACGTCGGCCGCTCCTACGAGGCGGTCATCCGGGTCAACTCGCAGTCCGGCAAGGGCGGTATCGCCTACGTCCTGAAGAACGACCACAAGCTGGACCTGCCGCGCCGGATGCAGATCGAGTTCTCGAAGCTGATCCAGGCCAAGACCGACGCCGAGGGCGGCGAGGTCACCGGGTCCGACATCTGGTCCGTCTTCCAGGACGAGTACCTGCCCAACCCGGGTAACGCGTGGGGTCGCATCCAGGTCAGGAACGGTCAGTCGACGACCGACACCGATGGGGTGGACACGCTGCGGGTTGAGGCCACCGTCGATGGCGAGGACACGGTGCTGTCGGGTACCGGGAACGGGCCCATCTCGGCCTTCTTCGACGCGCTGCAGTCGATCGGTATCGATGTGCGGCTGCTGGACTATCAGGAGCACACGATGAGCGAGGGGGCGTCTGCGCAGGCCGCGTCCTATATCGAGTGTGCGATCGATGGCAAGGTCCTGTGGGGTATCGGTATTGATGCCAACACGACGCGGGCCTCGCTGAAGGCGGTCGTCTCCGCGGTGAACCGGGCCGCGCGGTAGGTCTTTCGACCACGGGGGTGCCATGGGGTGCCTGCGGGGGCTGTGTGTCGGCTGCGAGTGCGTCGTGGCTGGTCGCGCAGTTCCCCGCGCCCCTGGGGTGGGTGCCCGGGCCGGTCGGTGGGTGCTGCGCCGTTGTGGTTTGTCGCGCAGTTCCCCGCGCCCCTGGGTGGGTGGTCGGGTGCTGCGCCGTCGTGGCTTGTCGCGCAGTTCCCCGCGCCCCTGAGAGGGGGGCGGGGATCGTCGTATACCGGCCAATCCTTGTGCAGGTCACGGGGAGGTCTCGTTCAAGGTGCTGACTTGGGCTGGGGGATGTGGCTAACATCACGCAAGCGCGGCGATGTTGCCGCGGGGTCACGCGGAGGTGCGACGTGCTGCCAGGACGGGGACGAAACGGCCGTGCCGCCAGGCCTGCCCGCATCCTGGGCACCCGTACGGCGTGGACGGCCGTCGGTGACGGCGAGTTCTTCTGCCCCGGCTGCGGGGGCGACCGCAACTACCAGCGGCTGACCGGCCGCCGCCGCTTCACCCTGCTGGGCGTACCGGTGCTGCCGCGCGGCGAGACCGGGCCGGTGGTGGAATGCGCGGCCTGCCGCCGCCACTTCGGCACCGACGTCCTGGACCACCCCACCACCACCCGCTTCTCCGCGATGCTCCGCGACGCCGTCCACACGGTCGCCCTCGCGGTCCTCGCCGCCGGCGGCACCTGCTCCCGTACGGCACTGGAGACCGCCGCCGCGGCCGTCCGCGCCGCCGGCTTCGACGACTGCACCGAGGAACAGCTCGACGCCCTCGTGGAGGCCCTCGCCGCCGACACCGGCCGGGTCCTGGGCGAACCCTGCGGAGCGGGCCTGGCCATAGAGCTCCACGAGGCCCTCGACCCCCTCGCCCCCCACCTCGCCCCCGCGGGCCGCGAGTCGATCCTCCTCCAGGGCGCCCGCATCGCCCTCGCCGACGGCCCGTACACCCCCGCCGAGCGGGAGGCCCTCAGCACGGTGGGCGCCGCCCTGACCATCTGCGGCGAGGACGTGACCCGGCTGCTCGCCGCCGCGCGTACGCCGTCGTAGGACCGCGCGTACTCCCCGGGGAGTAACGGGCCCCGCCCGCCGCCCTGGGCAGTACCGCCCGGCTCGCCCCTGAGCCCGACGAACCCGCCCCCTTCCACCGGAAGTCTGGAACCCGTACCGGACAACCGAAGCGGAGGGAGGCCCGTCTCATGGGGGCCGCTAGGACAACTGACCGGCGACGCCGGATCGCCGTGCCCTGGGGAGTGCTCGGGCTGTGGATCGTCGTACTGGTGATCGCCTCGCCGTTCGCCGCGAAACTCGCCGACGTGCAGCGCGACCGGGCCGTCGACTACCTGCCCGCGAGCGCCGACTCGACGCAGGTCGCCAAGATCCAGGACCGGCTGCCCGGCGGTGAGACCACGCAGATGGTCGTCGTCTACCACCGGGACGGCGGGCTCACCGGGGCCGACCGGGCCACCGCCGAGGAGCAGATCGCCGAGATCGCCGGAGCCCACCGGCTCGCCGCCGACCCGGCGGGCGTGCCGTCGAAGGACGGCACCACGCTGATGTACCCCGTCGCCAGCAACGAGCCCGGCACCGACGAGGAGGCCCGCGACGCCCTCGTCCACGAGGTCCGGGACGTCGCCCGCGGCGGCGACGGGCTGAGCGTGGAGGTCGGCGGCGAAGGGGCCCTCGCCACCGACGCCTCCGAGGTCTACAACTCCCTCGACGGACCGCTGCTCTACACCACCGTCGCCGTCGTCGCCCTGCTGCTGATCGTCATCTACCGCAGCCCGTTCCTGTGGCTGGTGCCGCTCGTCGTCGCGGGCGTCGCCAACTACCTGTCGATGGCCGTCGCCTACGGACTCAACCAGTGGTTCGGCACCTCCGTGTCCGGCCAGAGCTCCGGCATCATGACCATCCTCGTCTTCGGCGCGGGCACCGACTACGCCCTGCTGCTGGTCTCCCGCTACCGCGAGGAGCTGCGCCGCGTCGAGCGGCCGTACGACGCCATGACGGCCGCCCTGCGCGGCTGCGGGCCCGCCGTGCTCGCCTCCTCCGGGACCGTCGCCGCCGGACTGCTCTGCCTGCTCGCCGCCGACCTCAACTCCAGCCGCGGCATGGGCCCCCTCGGCACCGTCGGCGTGCTGTGCGCGCTGCTCGCCATGCTGACCCTGCTCCCCGTCGTCCTGGTCCTCCTCGGACGGCGTGTGTTCTGGCCGCTGATCCCCCGGTACGGCAGCGCCCCCAAGGCCCGCCGCTCCCTGTTCGCCGCGATGGGCAGCTCCGCGGGACGCCGTCCGGTGGCCGTCCTGGTCGGAGGCGGCCTCCTGCTCGGGGCGCTGGCGCTCGGCATGTTCAACCTGCCCGGCGACCTCAAGCAGGAGGACTCCTTCACCAGCAGGCCCGACGCGGTCGCCGCCATGCAGACCCTCGCGGCCGCCTACCCCGAACGCGGCACCCAGGCCATCAGCGTCATCACCCCGGCCGGCCGCGCCGACACCACCCTCGCCGAGATCCGCGACACCCCGGGCGTCGACAGCGCCGAGACCGGGCGCAGCGGCGACGGCTGGACGGAGATCTCCGTCCTCGCCACCTCGCCGCCGCAGTCGGCGGGGGAGACCGCCACCATCGAGGACCTGCGCGACCGGCTCGACGGCTCCTACGTCGGCGGACCGAGCGCGGAACAGATCGACCTCAAGGACACCAACGCCCGCGACCGGATGATCGTGGTGCCGATCGTGCTGCTGTCCGTCCTGCTCATCCTGGTCGCCCTGCTGCGCTCCCTGGTCGCGCCGCTGCTCCTGGTCGCGGCCGTGGTCGCGGTCTGGGGCGCCTCCCTCGGCATCGGCGGACTCGTCTTCGGGCCGGTGTTCGGCTTCGAGGGCACCGACCCGGGACTCGGACTGCTCTCCTTCGTCTTCCTGGTCGCCCTCGGCGTCGACTACGGCATCTTCCTGATGCACCGGATGCGCGAGGAGTCCCTGGGCGGCGCCGAACCCGTCGCCGCCGCGCTCACCGCACTGCGCACCACGGGCGGCGTCATCGCCTCCGCGGGACTGGTCCTCGCCGCCACCTTCGCCGTCCTCACCAGCATGCCGATGGTGCAGCTCGTTGAGCTGGGCTTCGTCATCGCCGTCGGCGTCCTCCTCGACACCTTCCTGGTCCGCACCTACCTGGTGACCAGCGCCAGTGTCGCCCTGCGCCGCAAGGTGTGGTGGCCGGGAGCCCTCTCCAAGGAGCCCGCCGGAGCCGTACCGCCGAAGGAACCCGAGCGGGTCACCGCGGCCGCGCACTGACCGAACCGGCGCCCCTTCGGCCGTCCGCTCCTTCGCGGTCTCCCAAAGGGGCGCCCTCCCAGCGGAAGATGAACCCGTGCAGCCAACCGACACAGCGGTGCGGCCCCGGATCGGTGAGCGGATCATGGCCGCGATCAACCGGGACCCGAGGACCGCGCCCCACGGCACCCGCAACGACGCCCTGCTCACCATCGTGGCGGCCCTCCTGGCCGTGTTCCTGGGCCTGGTCACCGACGCCGGCCGCCGGCCCGACGCGGTCGGCTGGACGCTGCTGGTCGCCGCCCACGCGCCGCTGGTGTGGCGGCGGCGCCGGCCACTGCTGGTGTTCGCGGTGGTGATCGCGTGCGTCCTGCCGTACCACATGCTCGACAACAACCACACCGCGCCGGTGCCCGCCTCGTTCATCGCCCTTTACACGGTCACCGTCACCCAACGCCCCTTCCGCACCCTCGTGGTGTCCGCCGCGGGACTGGCCCTCTCGCTGGGCGGGATGCTCAGCCTCGGCGGCGACAAGCAGGCCGCCGAACTGCTGCGCATCTACGGCTGGGTCTTCGCCGTGATCTTCGTCGGCATCGACGTCCGCTACTACCGCCAGTACATCGCCGCGGTCTTCGAACGCGCCGAGCGCGCCGAACGCACCCGCGAGGAGGAGGCCCGCCGCCGGGTCGCCGAGGAACGCCTGCGCATCGCCCGCGACCTGCACGACCTGCTCGCCCACAGCATCACCCTGATCGGCGTGCAGACCTCGGTGGCCGCGCACGTGCTGGCCGCCGACCCCGAGCGCCTGGACCGCGAGACGGTCGCCAAGGCCCTCGACGACATCGCCGAGACCTGCCGCACCGCGCGCGGCGAACTGCGCACCACCCTGGAGGTGCTGCGCGACCACGGGCCGGCCGACGCCCGCGGCCCGCTGCCCGGACTGGACTCCCTGCCCGCCCTGGTGGAGGCCGCCCGGCTCGCGGGCGCCCGCGTCGAGCAGACGGTACGCATCCGGCAGGCGTCCCCGGCCGTCGGTGCCGCCGCCTACCGCATAGTCCAGGAGGCGCTCACCAACGCCGTACGGCACGCGGGGCCCGAACCCGCGGTCCGGGTGGAGCTGCACGAGGCGGACGGCGCCCTGCACCTCGCCGTCACCGACGACGGCACCGGGCCGGCCGCGGACGCCGCCGGACGGCCGCCGGGCTTCGGACTGGTCGGAATGCGCGAGCGCGCCCGCAGCGTGGGCGGCACACTCGACGCCGGGCCGCGCGAACCGGGCGGCTTCCGGGTCAGCGCCGTACTGCCCCTGGGCGGGCCACCGGCCGCCGTACTGCCACTGGGAGAAGCCACGTGACCGTCCGTGTCCTGCTCGCCGACGACCAGACCCTGGTCCGGGCCGCGTTCGCCATGCTCGTCGAGTCCGCGCCCGACATGGCGGTCGTCGGACAGGCCGGCACCGGCCGCCAGGCGCTGGAACTGGCCCGCGCCGAGCGGCCCGACCTCGTCGTGATGGACATCCGCATGCCCGACCTCGACGGCATCGAGGCGACCCGCCTGATCGCCGCCGACGAGGACCTGGCCGGGGTGAAGGTCCTGGTGCTGACCACCTACGACACCGACGAGCACATCGTGGAGGCGCTGCGGGCCGGGGCGTCCGGCTTCCTGGTGAAGGACACCCGTCCGGCCGACCTCCTCGACGCGATCCGCACGGTCGCCGCCGGGGAGGCGCTGCTCTCGCCGGGCGCCACGGCACGGCTGATCGCGCGATTTCTGCGCAGCCCCTCGGTGCCGCCGCTGGGCGGTCCGGAGGGACTGTCCGAGCGGGAGCGCGGGGTCCTCTCCCTGGTCGCGCGCGGCCTCAACAACGCGGAGATCGCGGACGCGTTGGGGCTCAGCCCGCTCACCGCCAAGACCCACGTCAGCCGCATCATGGGCAAGCTGGGGGCGCGCGACCGGGCCCAGCTGGTGATCGTGGCGTACGAGTCGGGACTGGTGGCTCCGGGAACCCTGTGACGGACCCGTCCCCGCCGACACTCCGTCAAGGGAGCCCCATGGCCCTTCTGAGCCGCACCCTGCTCGTCACCGCGGTCCTGCTGACCCCGCTCACCGCGACCGGCCGGGCCGCCGCCGTCGCCGACTGCGCCTCCTCCGTCCCGTTCGTCTCGGGGGAGGGCGGCTACGACACGTACCGCATCCCGGCGGCGGTCACCACCGACCGCGGCACCCTGCTGGCCTTCGCCGAGGGCCGGCACGACGGCGCCGGCGACACCGGGAACATCGACGTCGTCCTGCGGCGCTCCGCCGACGGCGGCTGCACCTGGGGCCCGCTGACGGTGGTGGCCGCCGGGGGCGGCGACACCCGGGGCAACCCGGCACCGGTGGTGGACCCGCGGACCGGCGCGGTCGTGCTGGTCACCTCCTACAACAGCGGGGCGGTGACCGAGGGGCAGATCATGCGGGGCGAGGTGACACCCGAGCAGGGGCGCCGGGTCTTCGTCCAGCGCAGCCGGGACGACGGCCGTACCTTCGGCGCGCCCCTGGAGATCACCGCGCAGGTGAAGCGGCCCGACTGGCGCTGGTACGCCACCGGCCCCGGGCACGCCGTGGCCCTGCGGCACGGCCCGCACGCCGGACGCCTGGTGGTCCCCGCCAACCACTCCGCGGCCCCGCCGCCCGGCTCCGCGGACACCGGCCAGGAGTCCCGCCACTACGGCGGCCACGCCATCCTCAGCGACGACGGCGGCACCACCTGGCAGCTCGGCTTCGTGGACGACTCCTACGACGGCCGGAGCAACGCCAACGAGTCCACGGCCGCCGAACTCCCCGACGGCAGGCTCTACTTCAACTCCCGGGACCAGCACGGCACCAGCGCGGGCCACCGCCTCGACACCTTCTCCGCCGACGGCGGGGAGTCCCTGGACCGCCCCTACGAGGTGCAGCCCGCGCTGAACGAGGTGCCGATGGTGCAGGCGAGCGTGCTGCAACTGCCGGGCGCCGACGGCCCGTTGCTGTTCTCCGGTCCGTCGGTGCCCACCGCCCGGCGGGCGATGGCGCTGTGGCGCAGCGATGACGGCGGGGTGACCTTCACCAGGTCGCTGACGCTCTCCGAACGGCGTGCCGCCTACTCCGACCTGGTCCGGGTCGACGAGGAGACGGTCGGCGTCCTGTACGAGACGGGAACGGACAGCCCCTACGAGACGATCGAGTTCCGGCGGCTGCCGGCCGGGTCGGTGCGATAGGACCGGCAGCCTTCGGGCGTCAGTGGTCGAAGGAGCTGCCCAGGCGGCCCGGCGAGGCGGTCAGGCCGAGGCCGGACGGGCCGAAGGAGGCCGAGCCGGTGCCGGTCACCTGGGTGGAGGTGCCCCTGAGCACCCAGACGCCGCCGGAGAAGCCGTTCTCGCCCGCCGCTCCGGTGAACAGCTCCGCGCGGCCGTCGCCGGTGGCGTCGGCCAGGTGAACGGCGGAGCCGAAGGCGTCGTACCTCTCCGCGGTGCCGGGCACCGAGGCGGTGTCCTGGGTGAAGGACCTCGCGCCCGACGTGGTGAGCCCGGTGCCGCCGCCCGGCAGGACGGTCACCAGACCGGCGCCGCCCAGGCTGCCGACGTCCTCGCCGGGGACGCCGATCGCGAGGTCGAGGCGGCCGTCGCCGTTGACGTCGCCGAGGTCGACGGAGGTCCCGAAGGCGTCGCCCTGCTCGGCGGTGCCCGGGACGCCCGCGCTGTCCTGGTGGAGCAGGGTGCGCGGGTTCGCCGTGTCCGGCCCGGAGGCGCTGCCGCGCACGATCTCGACGCCGCCGCCCACTTCGTTGACGTCCCCGACACCGGGCCGGTCGTCCACGTCGGCCCGGCCCAGCACGATGTCGGCGTGGCCGTCCCGGTCGAGGTCGCCCACGGCGACGTCGACACCGCCGTCCAAGAGCTCGCCGGTTTTCGCGTCCCGCAGGGTCCGTCCGGCCGTCAGCCCGTCCCGGCCGCCCGCGAAGTAGCGCACCAGACGGGGACCGTGGTCGGCTATCTCGCCCGAGCCGGTCGAGACGACGCCCACGACGTCGCTGATGCCGTCGCCGTTGACGTCTCCCGTGGACAGGGCGGGGTTGTCCCACGGATTCCAGCCCTGGGTGTATTCGTCCGCGTGCTCGCCCAGGAGGTCCATCGTCTCGGTGCGGGAGGCACCGGTGGACCGGTCGAACGGGCCGTAGGAGACCGTGCTGCCGGTGGCCAGGTCCTGGTGGCCGTCCTGGTCGAAGTCGCCGGCGGTCAGCATCGCGCCGAGGTTCTCGCGGTAGGCCGTGCCCTTGACGACGGTGCCGCCGGTCAGGCCGCCCGCGCCGCCCCACAGGACGGTCAACGAGCCGGCCCCGTCGAGCGGCCCGACGGCCTCGCCGGACGATCCGACGACCAGGTCGGTGTACCCGTCGCCGTCGAGGTCCGCGGCGGTCAGGGAGGAGCCGAACCGGTCGGAGGGCTCGGCCGTGCCGGGTACCCCGGCGGTGTTCTGGTGAACGGCCTTGCGGGCCTGGTCCTTCAGGGCCAGGGCGCGGCTGCCGTACGTCACGGCGACGTACCCGGCACGCAGGTGGCCGCCGACCGTGGCGTCGGGAGCGGCCGCGGCCGCGTCGGCGACGCCGTCACCGTTGAAGTCGGCCTCGGCGAGGCCGGGGGCGGCGGTTCCCGCGGCCGGGGCGGTCGTGACGGCTCCCGCCGTCGGGGCGGCCTGCGCCAGGGGTGCGACGGCGGCCGACGCGGCCATCGCGACGGCGACGGCCACCGTCGTACGGAGTGTGCGCTGTCGCACAGGGCCTCCTGCTCAGAGTGCGAATAGGTGACAGGGCGTCAGATCCACCCCTCACGCACCACAAGACCCACGGCTAAACCGAATGGTTGTACGCCCGTCATGCGCACTCCACCAGGAGGACACCTCAACTGAGCCCGGCCGTCGCCAGGAACTTCCCCACCTCCTCGACCTCCTCCGGCGTGAGCGGCGTCTGGGGCGGCGCCGTCACCGGGCAGTCGATGACGCCGCGCAGGTGCAGGGCCGCCTTGAAGGCGCCGAGCGCCGAGGAACTGGGGCCCGTCCGGGCGGGGTCGCCGACCCGGACCATGCCGAACAGGGCGCACAGCCGCTCCTGTTCGGCGCGGGCCCGGTGCAGGTCGCCGGAGCGGTGCAGCCGGTCCAGGCGGACGTAGCCGTGCGGGTCGACGTTGGCGAGTCCGGGCACCGCCCCGTCCGCGCCCAGCGCCAGGGCCGCGTCGACGAACAGCTCGGAGCCGGTGAGCAGGCTGAACCCGGTGATGCCGGGGCGGGCGCGGACCCCGGCGGCGATCTCGCGGAAGCCGGCCAGATCGCCGCTGGAGTCCTTCAGCCCGGCCAGCACGCCCTCGGAGGCCAGCTCCAGCACCACGGCGGCGGGCAGTTTGGTGTGCACGGCGGACGGGATGTCGTAGGCGATCACGGGGACCGGGCTCTCGGCGGCGATCAGCCGGTAGTGGCGGGCGATCTCGGCGGGGTGGGTGGCCGCGTAGAACGGGGCCGTCGCCACCACCGCGTCCGCGCCGGCCGCCGTCACCCTGCTGACGTGGTCCAGCACCCGGGGCGTCGTCATGTCGATCACGCCGGCCAGCACCGGCAGCCGGCCGCCGACGTGCCGGGCCACCGTCTCGACGACGAGCCGGCGCTGGTGATCCGTCAGGAAGGCCGCCTCCGACGACGAGCCGAGCACGAACAGGCCGTTCACCCCGGCGTCGATCAGATGGTCGACCAGTCTCATCAGGGAGTGGACGTCGACCTCGTGATCCGGTGTCAGGGGGGTGCACACGGGCGGGACGACACCGGTGAGCGGGTTCATGACGGCTCCCTCGCGGACTGTGCCAGGTCGTGGGTCGACCGGTCCTCCTCGACAGGATGGTGGCAGCGGTACCGGTGCCCCGGTGCGGACGCGTCGGAAAACTCCGGCATCTCACTCGCGCACACCTTTGTCGCCTTCCAGCAGCGCGTCCGGAAGGGGCACCCGCTCGGCGGCCGGACCGCCGACGGGACCGGCCCGACCAGCGGAATCGGGTCGACGGCGTGCAGCAGTCCGGGCGCCGCGGAGAACAGGGCGCGGGTGTACGGGTGACGGGAGTGCCCGGTCACCCGGTCGGCCGGCGCCTCCTCCACGATCCGCCCGAGATACATGGTGATCACCCGGTCGCTCATCCGCCGGACCGTCTGGATGTCGTGGCTGACGAAGACCATGGCCAGCCCCAGGCGCTCCCGCAGATCCAGCAGGAGGTTGAGGATCTGGGCGCGGACCGACACGTCGAGGGCGCTGGTCGGCTCGTCCGCCACCAGCAGGTCCGGGTCGAGGACGAGGGCGCGGGCGATGGCGACGCGCTGTCGCTGGCCGCCGGAGAGCTGCCCCGGCAGGGCGTCGGCCAGCCCTCGGTGCAGGCCGACCAGTGCCATCAACTCCCTTACGTGGTAGTCGCGTTCGGGGCCGGTTCCCTCCCCGTGCACATCCATCGGGTCCCGCAGGATCCGCCGTACGGGCAGCCGCCGGTTCAGGGCCGTGGAGGGATCCTGGAAGATCATTCCGATGCCGCGGCCCACGGTGGCCCGCCGCTCCTCCCGCGGCATGGACCACAGGTCCCGTCCGAGGTGGCGCACCGTGCCGGAGGCCGGCCGCTCCACGCCGACGAGCACCTTCGCCAGCGTCGACTTCCCGCACCCCGACTCGCCCACCACTCCGACCGTCTCGCCCGGCGCCACGGTGAGGTCGGCGGCGGTCAGCGCGTGCACCCGGTCCCGGGCGAACAGGCCGCCGCCGCGGGCCCGGTGCACGACGTGCACGCCGTCGACCTCGACGATCGCGTTCACCGCACGGCCCCCGTCGGCACCGACGATCGCGTTCACCGAACAGCCTCGGTCGGCACCGGTTCGGCCGCCGGACGGTGGCAGGCGACCGTGTGGGTCGGGGGGCCCGCCGGGAGGGGCCGGGAGGTCCGGCAGCCGTCGCCCGCGCGCGGGCAGCGGTCGGCGAAGCGGCAGCCCCCGGGGAAGTCGGCGGGGGCCGGCACCACGCCCCTGATCTGCGTCATCCGCTCGGCCGCCCCCTCCAGCGACAGCACACTGCCCAGCAGCCCCCGGGTGTAGTGGTGGGCCGGCGCCTCCAGGACGTCGGCGGTCACCCCCGCCTCGACGACCTGTCCGCCGTACATCACCACCAGCCGGTCGGTGACGTCCGCGACCAGGGCCAGGTCGTGCGAGACCAGGACCAGCGCGAACCCCAGCTCCTCGCGCAGCCGCAGCAGCAGCGCCATGATCTGCGCCTGCACGGTGACGTCGAGGGCGGTCGTCGGCTCGTCGGCGACGATCAGCTTCGGGTCCCTGGACAGGGCCATGGCGATCAGCACCCGCTGGCGCTGGCCTCCGGAGAGCTCGTGCGGGTAGCTGCGCAGGGTGCGCGCCGGGTCGAGGCCGACCAGCGTGAGGAGTTCCTCGGCGCCGCGGCCGCCGCCGCGCCGCACGACCTGCCCGAGCTGCGCGCGGACGGTCATCGCCGGGTTCAGGGAGGACAGGGCGTCCTGGAAGACCATCGCCATCTCGTGCCCGAGCAGCCGTCGGCGGGCCCGCGGCGGCTCGGCGAGCAGGTCCCGGCCCCGGAAGAGGATCCGGCCGCGCACCCGGGCGCCCCGGGGCGCCAGGCCCATGACGGTCAGCGCGGTCAGCGACTTCCCGCACCCCGACTCCCCGACCAGGCCGAGGATTTCACCCGGCCGCACCTCGAAACCGACGCCGTCGACGATGTCCACGCCCCCGTGCCGGCCCTCGAACCCGACGGCGAGGTCCTCCACCGCGAGCACCGGCGGCCCCGAGGGCAGTGGGCGTGCCCGCGCGCGCAGCCGACGGGCGGCCTCGGCGAGCCCGGGCAGCGCGACCACCTCGCCGTCACCCGGCTCCGGGGACTCCGGGGACCGTGCGGGGTCCGCCTCCGCGGGCACCTCCACCGCCCGGGCCGCCGGTGCGGCCCAGGCGTCCGAGACGCCCTCGGAGAGGACGTTCAGACAGAGCACCGTGCACAGGATCACCAGCCCGGGGAAGACGGTCGCCCACCAGCCCCCGGTCAGCACCATGTTCTTGCCGTCGGCGATGACACTGCCCCAGGACGGGTCCGGCGGGCGTACACCCGCGCCGATGAAGGACAGCGACGCCTCGAACACGATCGCCTCGGCGACCTGCACCGTGCAGAAGACCAGCACCGGCGCGGCGCAGTTGACGGCCACGTGCCGCCCGACGATGTGCGGGGTGCGGGCACCGATCACCCGTTCCGCGGTGACGTAGTCCTCGCCGTACTGGTCGAGGATGTTGGCCCGCACCACCCGGGCCACCGGCGGGGTGAACAGGAACGCGATGGCGCAGATCAGCACGGTGATCCCGCCGCCGAACACCGCGACCAGGACGGCGGCCAGCGCGATGCCGGGGAACGCCATCACCACGTCGAGGCAGCGCATCAGCGTCTCGTCGAGCGCCTTGCGGGAGGTCGCGGCCACCGCCCCGATCAGGGCGCCCGCCACCAGGGCCAGCGAGGTGGCGCCGAGGCCGATCGCCAGCGACCAGCGGGCCCCGTACATCAGCCGGCTGAGGATGTCCCGGCCCAGGCTGTCCTGGCCCATCCAGTGCGCGGCCGAGGGGTGCCCGGTGCCGTCCACCGGCGGCAGCTGTTCCAGCGGGTCGTGCGGAGCGAGCAGCGGCGCGCACACCGCGACCAGCACCACCAGCGCCAGGAAGCCGAGCGCCGCCCTCGACAGCGGCGGCAGCCGGCGCGGGCCGCGCAGCCGGATGCCGGGCCGGGAGAGCGCCTCGGTGAGGCTCCCGCGCGTCTTGATCATGCGGCCGTGTCCCTCAGTCGCGGGTTGACCAGCAGGTACAGGATGTCGATCACGAGGTTGACGAGCACGAACCCGAACGCCGTCGTCAGCACGACGCCCTGGACGACCGCCGGGTCGCCGTTCCGCACGGCGTCGATCATCAGCTTCCCCATCCCCGGCAGCGCGAAGATCGTCTCGATGACGACCGCGCCGCCCAGCAGATAGCCGACCCTCAGCCCCAGCACGGTGAGCGGGTTGACCAGCGCGTTGCGCAGCACGTTCCGGCCGACCACGACCCGCGGCGGCAGCCCGCCGCCGGTCGCGGTGCGGACGTAGTCCCGGTCCAGCTCCTCCACCATCGAGGTCCGCACGACGCGGGTGAGCTGGGCGGCCACCGGCAGCGACAGGGCGAGCGCGGGCAGGGTCATCGTCCACAGCCAGCCGGTGACCGAGTCCGCCGGGTTGATGTAGCCGCCCGCCGGGAACCAGCCCAGGCCCACCGCCAGGTACTGGATCATCAGCAGCGCCAGCCAGAAGCCGGGCGCGGCCACCCCGGTCAGCGAGACCACCCGGACGAACCGGTCCGTGAACCGGCCGCGGTGCACGGCCGCGGCGACCCCGCCCAGCAGGGCCAGCACGACGGCGACGCCCAGCCCGAGGAAGGTGAGCTGAAGGGTGAGCGGCAGCGCGGTGAGCACCTGGTCCAGCACCTCCTCGCGGGTGAGCGCGCTGGTGCCCAGGTCCCCGTGGAGCAGATCGCCCACGAAGGCCAGGTAGCGCACGGGCAGCGGATCCAGCAGCCCGTTCTCCTCCCGGAACTCGTGGAGTTGCTCGGGGGTGGGGTTGGCGCCCTGGAAGAACGCGGACGCCGGGTCCGCGTCGGAGAAGCTCATCACCACGAAGACGAACAGCACGATGCCCAGCGTCAGGGGCACCAGCAGCAGGAGTCTGCGGAGCAGGATCCCCACGACGGCGCCCATGTCAGACCCACCTCGCCCGGAGCAGGTTGATCCCGGGATACGGCTGCGCCCGCAGCCCGGTGAGCAGGCGCGGGTCCCAGGCCGTCATCAGCTCGTTGTGGACGACCGGGTAGAGCACCGCCTGCTCGGCGACGACGTCGAGGCAGTCCTGGAGCATCGCGCGCCTGCGCCCCGGGTCCGGCTCGCGGGTGGCCCGGTCCATCAGCCGGAACAGCCGTCGGGCGACCGGGTGCCCGGCCCAACGGGCGTACCGCATCCACAGGTTGGCGGGCCCGTAGTTGTAACGCAGGATCAGATCCGCGTCCAGGCCGAACTGGTTGGGGTTGGAGGCGGCGGCGACGACCTGGTAGTCCCGGCCCTGGTCCAGCCTGGTGAAGACGGCCGTGGTCTCCTGCGGCGACAGAGTCGTCCGCACGCCGATCGCGTCCCAGGACGCCTTCAGGGTCGGCAGGCAGTCCACCACCCAGCTGACGTTCACCGACGTCAGGTCGACCCTCAGACCGCGCACCCCGGCCGCCCTCAGCAGCGCCTTCGCCCGCTCCGGGTCGTGGTCGTAGACCGTCGTGGCCCGCCGGTGGTCGGGGTGCGCCTCGTTCAGGAACGAACTGGCGGGCGTGCCGTGCCCCTTGAGGGCCACACGCACCAGCTGGCGGGAGTCGACGGCGTAGCGCAGGGCCTGCCGCACCCGTACGTCGTCGAACGGCTTGTGCCGGGTGTTGAACATCAGGAACAGGTTGTTCATCCCGGCGCCGCCCGCGACCGTGAGCCCGCCGCCGCGCAGCCGGCCGATGTTGGCGTAGGGGATGTTGTCGGAGAGCTGCGCCCCCGCGCTCGCCCCCGAGATGCGGGCCACCCGGGGGGCCGCGTCCACGATGGTCAGCCAGTTCATCCGCCGGAAGGCGGCCCGGCGCGGGCCGTTGTAGCCGTCGTACGCCTCCAGGACGGTGTTGGACTTCGGATGGTGCGCGGCCTGCCGGTAGGGGCCCGAGCCGATCGCCCGGCCCCGCACGGCGTCCTCCCAGGCGCCCGGCCGCGAGAAGACGTGCCGGGGCATGATCTTGGCCAGGGTGAGCCGGGACAGCCCGTCCGGGAACGGGAACGCGAGCACCAGCTCCACGGTGCGCGCGTCGACCTTGCGGACCTCCTTCAGCCAGGTGGCGAAGAAGCCCTTCACCAGGGTCTCGGTCCCCGGGTCGAGGATCCGCCCGAAGACGAAGAGCACGTCGTCGGCGGTGACCGGCACCCCGTCGTGGAAGGTGGCGCCGGCCCGGAGGGTGAACGGCCAGACCGTGGCGTACGGATCGGCCGGCACCCGGGTGGCGAGGGCCGCGTACGGCTCACGGGTGACCGGGTCGGTGTCGAGGAGCCCCTCGTAGATGTGGTGGTTGGCGGCCATGCTGAACGCCGACGCGGTCTGCGTGGGGTCCCAGCTGCCGTCGTTGCCGTAGCCGACGACCGCGGTCAGGGTCCGGTCGGGTCCGTCCGCCCCGCCGAAGTCGATGGTGGACTCCGGCCCGGCCGAACAGCCCGGCAGCCCCGGGAGGGCGAGGGCCGCGCCCAGCGCGCCGGTCCGCCCGAGGAGGGTACGGCGACCGGGCGCCGCCGCGTGGGGGGCCGTGTCGCGCACGGTTCCTCCAGGGGGAGGGGGTGGGGGAGACACGACCGTATCCCCGGCCGGCCGCGCCCCCGGGAACGGCGGCCGGGGCGGCCGGGGCATCCCACACCAATGGCCGAGCCGGCCCGGCTCCGGCGAGGGGCTGCCGTCCCCGGCACGCGGCGAGGGGGTTGCCGTCCCCTGTACGGCAACCCCCTCGCCCCCCGTCCGCCCCGCCGGGCCCTCCCAAGCCCTGGCTAGGGCAGCGTCTTCGCGTACGCCGGGTCCTGGTCGGAGTCGTAGACGAGCTTGCCGCCGGCGTCGTAGCCCTTGACCCAGGGGGCGGTCGTGACCTGCTGCTCCAGGACGCCGGAGGCCACGAACCAGCCGTGGTCCAGGGCGGCGGGGCCGGTCTCGCCGCCGTAGTCGACGGTGACCTTCGCGACCGACGGCTCGACGGTGCCGATCACCCCCCAGCGGAAGGGGAGGGTCCAGTCGCCGCGGTCCAGGACCGACTGCTGGTACAACTTGCCGGCGTTGATGTCCGGCACGACCACGGCGGCGTCGGGGCCGTTGTCGACCCCGCTGATGTTGAGCCCCTGGGCCTCCCCGTCCCGGATGTTGCAGATGAGCCGGGTGGTGTCCGCGCCGCTGCCCTTCACCGCGACCACGAACATGCCGTCGCCGGGGGCGTTGGAGTCGCCGGTGCTCTTCATCGCCAGGATGATCCGGTAGCCCTCCGCCGGACTCGGGTTGTCGCCGCTCGGGCCGAGGGCGTGCTCGGCGTCGTAGGAGAGGCACTGGTCCAGGGCGTGCGCCGACTGCTCGAAGGAGATCCCGTCCAGCAACTGCCCGTCCGTGGCGGGCCGCGCCGGCCGTGCGGGCCCGGACGGCTCGGCGGACGGCGTCGGAGCGAGCGTGCCGCTCGCCGCCGGGCTCGGCGCCGACGCCGTCGAGCCGCCCCCGCCGCCCTTCCCGCCCACCGCGTACGCCCCCACGGGCAGCGCGGCCAGCGTCACCAGCACCGCCCCGGCCGCCGCCACCCGGCGCCGCCGCTCGGCCGCGCCCCGGCGCCGGATCGCCGGATACGGCGCCGCCGACGGACGGATGGTGTAGGCGTCCTCGGCGAGCAGCTCACGCAGCCGCTCCTCGAAGTCCGCTCCCTCGAAATCCCGCTGTTCCTCGCTCATCGGTGGTTCCCCCCGTCGACACACGGCTCAGCCCGGTCCCCGCCCAGCACCCGCGCGAGCTCCGGACTCGTACGCAATTTCGCCAGACCCTTGGACGCCTGACTCTTGACCGTGCCGGGCGAGCAGCCGAGCGTGTCGGCGACCTCCGCCTCGGACAGGTCCTCCCAGTAGCGCAGCACCACCACCGCCCGCTGGCGGGGCGGCAGTTGGGCGAGCGCGGGCAGCAGGGCGCTGCGCTCGTCGGCCCAGCCGTACGCCTCGTCCCGGCCCGCCCGCTCCGGCGGGGCCGCGGTCAGCGCCTCGGGCACCCGCCGCTTGCGGAACCGGTCGCTGTTGCAGCTGACCAGCATCCGCCGGACGTACGCCTCGGGGTTGTCGCTGCGCGCCACCCGCCGCCAGGACCGGTACGCCTTCGTCAGCGCCGTCTGGGTCAGGTCCTCGGCGAGGTGCGGGTCCCCGGTGAGCAGATAGGCGGTCCGCACCAGACGCGACCACCGGGCTCTGACGAACTCCTGGAAACGGTCCTCTAGTTCGACCTGCATCAAGCATCCTCCCTCGCCCTCCAGACCACCGTCCGCGCGGATTCGGTTGCCCCGGACCTGCCGCACGCGTTCGAATGGCCGCGTGACGGATGCGGAGCGATGGGAGGAGGGGGCGGCCGGTGTGCTCCGGCTGCCCTCGGGACGGCTGGTCAGGGGCCGGGGCCTGCGCCGCCCCCTGCCGCCGGGGGAGCCGCCGCCCTCGTACGGCGTCTACCTGCTGGGCCGGCGGCCGCCCGAGGTGCCCTGGGAGTCCGGCTGGGTCCGCTGGCCCGACTTCCGGCTCCCGGCCGACCCCGACGCGGCCCGCGCGACACTCGCCGAGGTCTGGCGCCGGTGCGCCGGCGAACGCGTCGAACTCGCCTGCGGAGGCGGCCGCGGCCGCACCGGCACGGCCCTGGCGTGCGTGGCGGTCCTGGACGGGGTGGCGCCCGCGGAGGCCGTGGCGTACGTCCGCCGGCACTACGACCGGCACGCGGTGGAGACGCCTTGGCAGCGGCGGTTCGTGCGGCGGTTCGGGTGAGGTTCCGGCCGGGTCAGTCGCAGCGCACGTCCCGGCGGGGCCGTTCGCCGGTCGCCAGGAAGCGGGAGACCAGCCGGTCGCCGCACTCGGTGCCGTTGGCGAGGTAGGCGTCGTGCCCGGTGGCGTCGTTGACCACCATGACCGCCCGCTTCCCCAGTGCCTCGCGCAGCTTCAGCGCGCCGCCGAGCGGCGTCGCCACGTCCCGCGCGTTCTGGATCATGAGGATGTTCGACGGGCCGCGCCCGGAGACCCGCACCGGCGCCTCCTTCGGCGGGAAGGGCCAGGCGGCGCAGAGCATCGCGTTGCGCGGCATGCCCGCCGTCAGCGGGTACGCGGCCCGGCTCTCGTTGACGTCCCTCTGGTAGACGGCCGGGTCCGAGGGCCACGCGGCATCGTTGCAGATGGTCCCGGCACCGACCGCGGTGTAGTTCTGCAGCGCCTCCTCGGGCGGGGACGGCGGCGCGGGCGGCACCGTGCCCTGCTCGGCCGCGCGGATCAGCCGCGCCAGCGAGGGGAAGTCGTCCGGGTCGTAGAACGCCGTGAGCATGGCCTGGCGCAGCTCGGTGCCGTTCAGCACGGGCGGGTTGGCGCCGGGCCACGGCAGCGGCTCGCGGTCGAGACGGTCGGCCAGCTCCAGGAACCGCGACCGCACCTCCTGGGGGGTGCGGGCCACCCGGTCCGGGTTGCCGGGGCGGGACGCCCACTTCGCGAACGCCGGGAAGACGTCCTCGACGCCCTGCTCGAACGCGGCCAGCCAGGCCCGCTCGGCGTGGACGGGGTCGGCGTGGCCGCTGCTGTCCAGCACGATCCGGTCGGCGCGGTGCGGGAACATCTCCGCGTAGGCGACGGAGACGTACGTGCCGTACGAGACGCCCCACGCGGACAGCTTCCGCTCGCCGAGCGCGGCCCGGATCCGGTCGATGTCCCGGGCCTCGTTCCTGGTGCCGATGTGCCGGATCAGCTCGCCGCCGTTCTCGGCGCAGGCGGCCGACATGCGCCGGGCGGTGACCATGTTCTCGGTGACGGAGCCGTCGGCGGCGGGCCAGGGCCGCAGCTTGGAGAAGGTGAGGTCACCGGGTTCCAGGCCGCAACTGACAGCGGTGGAGGGGGCGTTGCCGCGCGGGGCGAACCCGATCAGGTCGTAGGCGTCCCGCACCTCCTGCGGCAGCCCCTGCCCCTGGTTGGACGGGTGGGCCAGGCTGTCGCCGCCGGGGCCGCCCGGAATCATCAGCAGGGCGCCCCGGCGGGCGGCGGGATCCTCGCTCGGGATGCGGGAGACGACGAGGTCGATCGTCCGGCCGTCGGGCTCGGAGTAATCCATCGGTGCGGAGACGGTGGCGCACCGCTGGCGGGGGTCGAGGCCCTCGCCCTCGCAGGCGGTCCACTGCAGCGGCTCGGCGCGCGCGGCGGCGCCGGACGCGCCCGCGGGCACGGCGAGTCCGACGGCGGCGACACCGGCCGCGGTGATCAGGGCTGCGCTCTTCGCGATCTGCTTCATGGGTCGAGCCTCGCGGAACCGCGACGCCGCCCACATCCGGCCAACAGCCTTGTGTCCAGGGGGGTTTGCCCCCGCCCGGCCCTCCGGGGAGCCCTAGGACCGTAGGGGCCCTCACAGGATCAGCGTCATCACCAGCCGGTCCTCGCCGGGCCCGAAGTAGTTCTTGCGCACGCTGTCCTCCGAGGTGAAGCCGATCGAGCGGTACAGCATGATGGCGGCCGCGTTCGTCGGCTCGACCGTCAGGCTGACCTCGCGCAGCTCCTCGGCGCGCATCCGGCGCAGCACCTCCAGCATCAGCCGGCGCCCGTGACCGCGGCCGCGCTGGTCCCGGGTGACGCCCAGGCTCATGATCCGGCCCTCGCGGCCCTCCGACACGGTCGGGAAGAGGACGTAGCCGTGCAGCCGCTCACCGTCGTCCAGGACCAGCAGGCGGTCACCGTGGACGTCGTACAACTGCCGCAGTACGAAGTAGGGGTACGGGTCGTCGGGGAACGCCTCCCGGTCCACCCGGACGAGTTCGGGCAGGTCGGCCTCGGTGACTCCTCTCATCGTCAGGGGCCGGTCGATGAACCCCCGGTCACGGAAGAGCGCGTGACCGGTACTGCCGGCACGCGAAGGGAAACGTTCCTCTGGAAGAGCCGTCATACCGCCCCCCTGCGGGTTCGGGTCAAATGGCGTTGACACCCGTACGGGTGGTACCGGGTGAGACGCGAGGTGTCTGCCTTTCGGATGTGTTCGGCAGAGTTCCGACCATCTTGAGCGGGACAATCCGGCCGTTCAAGGCGGGATCAGGTCGAGGGAATCCATTCGCGACCGTGCGCCCCCGGTGCGCCCCACCCGATTCGAGTCGGTCACATTATGCCCAGGGGGATCCGTGCGGTCCCCGGCGTTGGTACCGTTGAAGAATGACCTTGAGATCCTCGGGGGAAGCCCAGCTGAACGCGGACGTCTCCTGGGCGTCATTCGACCCGATCGCCTACGTAGATCACAACTACCGCGACTTACAGGCGGAGGACGCGGAGATCCTTTCCGCCATCAGGGATCATTTCGGCGATCATTTCCCGAGCCGTGACGGCGGTCCCGTCACGGGCATCGACGTCGGCGCCGGCGCGAACCTCTACCCCGCGCTCGCCATGCTGCCCTGGTGCGACCGGATCACGCTCTTCGAGCGCTCGCCCGCGAACGTCCGGTACCTCAGGTCCCAGGTCGCCTCCTACGCCGGGAACTGGGACCAGTTCTGGCGCGTGCTGTGCAAGAACGACGCCTACGGCGCCCTCGACATGGACCCGAGGGCCCGCTTCCGCGACGTCGTCGGCGTCGAGGAGGGCAACCTCTTCGACCTCCCGCGCCACGAGGGCCGATGGTCGATGGGGACGATGTTCTTCGTCGCCGAGTCGATGACCTCCTCCTACGAGGAGTTCGACCGCGGAGTCGAGTGCTTCCTGCGCGCCCTGGCCCCCGGCGCGCCCTTCGCCGCCGCCTTCATGGAGCATTCCAAGGGCTATCACGCCGGTGAGCATTTCTTCCCCGCCTGCGATGTCTCGAAGGCCGAGGTCGAGGTCAGCCTGAAGCGTTTCGCGGACGACGTCCGGACCGAGCGGCTGAAATCGTCGGCCGCCGTGCGCGACGGATATGCCGCAATGATCGTGGCCTATGGCCGCCGAAATTCGGATGCCGATATTCCGCAAGCCGTCGGCGAATAGTCACCGCCCCGCGGGCGCGCGCGAGTCACCGGCGAATGCGGGGCGACAACAGAAGAGGGATTCTTCCTCAATCGACGGCAGTGCGGCCTGTGTGAGGGGCATGGGATGCAGATCAAGCCACGTCAGCACCTGCTGGACATCTGGCAGGCGCTGGGACGCCACTCGTTCGAGGGCGGGGAGTGGAACTGGGGCGAGTACGGCGGCGAGAGCAGCGTCGCCGACGCGGAGCGGCTGCTCTGCCTGCTCTATCCGGCGACCGAGATCCCGGCGTTCCGCCTGGACGACCCGGACACCACCCAGGACGACGTCCAACAGGTCCTGAAGAAGGCCGGCGGACGCCTGGACATCCCGGTCAACCTCGTCACGGCGACCGCCGAGTTCATGCGCACCCACACCGGCGAGGACAAGAGACCCACGTTCGCCGGGGGCACCTACTACGGCGCCCGGGACCAGAACCAGGAACTCACCGAGGAGCAGCGCCGGCTCGACGTCGTCGACTCCTTCTCGATGTCCATCACCCTGTGCCTGGCCACCCTCGGCTTCCTCAAGGTCTACGAGAGCAAGACCCGGCGCACCGACGTCAAGGAGGTCATCGCCGAGCTGCGGGCGGCCACCAGCACCCGGCTCACCGCGGCCATGGTCAGCCTGCTGCGCTCCTTCACCGTCAACGTCTTCGACGTCGACGCCGCCCAGGGCCAGACCCTGTGCGAACTCCTCGGCCAGGGGCGGATGTCCCAGCGCCAGGTGGTGAAGCAGTTCCAGGACCGCTTCCGCCCGCTGCGCGCCGCGATCGTGGAGAGCCTCCAGCTCGGCATCGACGTCCAGGAAGGCCTCAAGGACGAGAGCCAGCTCTTCGAGTGCGGCTGGGCCTGGAGCCTGGTCCGGGACGCCCCCGAGATCGAGACCGACGAGCCCATCGGCCCGCAGCCCGAGGGCGCCGCCGCCCCGGTGCCGTACCTGTACTTCACCGTCGTCGCCCTCGACGGCATCCAGGACCTGTTCACCGACCGCACCCTCACCCTGGGCCTGCTCAACACCGAGCAGCAGAAGCTCGCCGAGGCGCTCCGGCTGCGCTGGGAACTCACCCAGCAGTACTGGTCCCGCATCGCCCGCTTCGACGGCGAGCGCTGGCCCCTGGAGGACATCCCCTGGCGTACGACGGGACAGCGGCTGGAGTCCGAGTACTTCTCCCTCTCCGTCGCCGCCATCCTCGTCCACGACCTGATGCGCCGCCGCGCCACCGACGACGACCTCAACCGCACGGTCACCATCATGGAGCGCCTCGCCGAACGCGGCCGCATCACCAGCCGGATGACGATGGACGACCCCATGGTGCACGCCCTGCACAACGTCGGCGTCGCCCTGCCCCTCCAGGGCAGCGAACGGCTCGGACCGCCCATGACCTGGTCGATGAGCGACTTCTCGGCACAGCTGCTGAAGCGGACCGTCCAACTCTGCACGCTCTCCCGGAACCTCGCCTCGCACGACCGGCTCCTCGGGCTCGCCGAAGCCATCTTCGACCACATGTGGCGCCGCCGGATCCGCGAGGGCGAGGGCGTCGGCCTGTGGGACAACGTGCACGCCGCCTACCCCGAGGCCGACATCACCAAGCGGCGCGTCCCGGTCTCCTGGAGCATCACCGAGCGGGTCACCGAGGTCATGGTGCAGGCGTACCAGATGTACCAGCAGCCACCGATCCGCAGCCTCGAACTGATCCAACTGGCCAAGGCGCTGCTCTCCGAGGCGGCCCATCTGCTCGGCAACGAACAGATGGAACCGGCGCCCAAGGACGACGGCCGGCACGGCATGCAACTGCGCACCATCGAGGTCAAACTGCGCCGCGCCCGGGCCCTGGTCGACGAACAGCCCGGCACCTCCTACTCGCTGGCCCTCGACGTCCTCGGACAGCTCGACGCCCTCAGCCGGGCGCGCGAAGCGGCCACCCAGGGAGTGTGACCCGGTGCTGATCTTCGCCGCCTCCGACAAGGGAGGCACGGGCCGGTCCGTGACCAGTGCCAACCTCGCCTACCACCGGGCGCTGGCCGGCGACGACGTGTGCTACCTGGACTTCGACTTCGGCTCGCCCACCGCCTCCGCCGTCTTCGACGTGCCCGACGCCCGCGAGGCCGCGGAGGACCGCGGACTGCACTCCTACCTCGTCGGCGAGGTCGGCGAGCCCGTCCGCGTCGACGTCTGGGCCGACACCGAGCACCGCGTGCTGCGCAACCGGCCCCCCGGCTCGGGCCGACTCGTCCTGATGCCGGGCGACCTCAGCGGCGGCGAGTTCGCCACCGACGACGACAACCTGCGCCGCTGCGTGGACCTGCTGCTCCGGCTCAACTCCGAGTTCGACCTGATCGTCGTGGACCTCAGCGCGGGCCGCTCGTACGCCGTGGACATGGTCCTGGAAGCCACCTCGCTGCCCGAGATGCGGGGCGTCGACTCCCGCTGGCTGGTCTTCCACCGCTGGACCCGCCAGCATGTGGCGGCCGCCGCCGGACTGGTCTTCGGCAAGCGCGGGATCGTCGCCGGCGGAGTCGCCCGCGGCCACGACGAGGACACCCTGCGCGGCTCCATCCGCTTCGTCCGGGCCGCCGTACCCGACCCCAAGTCCCAGCTGTGGTCGCAGGTCTCGGCCACCCAGTCGGCCTGGATGCGCGAGTGCGACCGCGACCTCAAGCAGCTCGCCTCCTCGCACGGCATCGGCTACAGCCAGGTCCTGGGCGCCGTGCCCCTCGAACCCGTGCTCCAGTGGCGGGAGCAGCTGATCACCGACGAGGACGTGCTCGACAGCCAGATCGCCAACATGGAGACCTGGCAGGCGCTCAGCGACCTGGCCGGCCGGCTCACCGACGACAAGTACTGGGAGCAGGCATGAGCGAGGCCGTCTTCCGGGAGACCAGCGCAGAGCCACGCACCCAGGCCGTCCCCCTGTCCCACCTCTCCCTGGAGCTGGGGCACCTGTACATGGAGGACTTCGAGGCCGGGCCCAAGCGGCTCGGGGAGCACTTCGCCGAGGTGCGGATCTGGGTGGAGGCCGCCCGCGCCTCCGCCGCCCGCCGGGCCGCCCCGGGCCGGGCCAGGATCAGCACCTGCTTCCTGATCGACGACTACTTCACCCGCTTCTCCACCCCCGCCGAACTCGTCCCCCTGATCCTGAAGGAGGCCGAGGAGGCCGGGCTCACCATCGACTACCTCGCCCGCGAGTCCGGCTGCGCCGTCGCCGACCGGATCGAACTCGCCGAGTCCGTCCTGCACCGCCTCGTGGAGTCCCCGCCGCCCGGCTCCGTCGGCTCCCGCCCGCCCGTCAGCCGCACCGGCTGGCTCGCCAACGGCCAGCGCAGCCCCGGCCGGGGCGCCGCGCTCGCCGAGGTCACCGCCTGGCAGCCGCCCCAGGAGACCGCCGCCCGCAACCACTCCGTCTTCATGGACGTGGAGCTGTGGTCCGAGAAGGACGGCCGACGGCTGTGGTCCTGCCCCTTCCTGGCCGCCGTCTGGCAGCTCGCCCGGCTCGGCCTGCTGCGCCACCTCGGCGAACCGGTGCTCGCCCCCGCCCCCTGGGACGGCGGCGACTTCCCGCACGACTGGGACCGGCTGCCGCCGCTGCTCCGGCTCAACCCGCAGGCCGACCCGTTCAGCGCCTACCGCACCTGCACCCTGATGCCCAACCGCTTCCTCGCCGTCGAGGACGCGGTGCGGATGATCCTGGACCAGATAGACGTCGACGCCGACGCCCTGGAACAGGTCGACCGGCGCTCGCGCGGCGAGCGGGCCCAGGTCCCCGCGGCCGTCGCCCAGCGCGCCTCCTACGTCTTCTACGAGGAGCCCGCGGACTGTGCCCCCGAAGGGAGCTGAGATGGCGGCCCCCGGACAGTCGGCGCGCCCGGTCCTGGTCTGCGGCGAGGTGCGCACCTGTCTGCTGCCGTCCCTCCACGCACTGGACGGCCGGGCCGCCGCCCAACTGCTGCGGCTGCGCGCCGACGAACACGTCCGCGTCTCCGAGCGGCCCAACCTCTACGTCCGCTCGCCCGAGGTCCTCACCGGCGTCGACTGCCGGCTGCCCACCGCCAACGGGGCCCACGTCCGGGCCGTCGGCACGGTGGCCGCCCGCGCCGCGCTCACCGAGGGCCGGATCCTCCAGGCCACCGCCTGGTTCAGCCTCCCGGCCGCCGGCCCCGACCTGCGCCGGCCCTGGGGGCAGTACCTCGTCCGCCCCGGGATCGTCGAGCCGTTCGGCAAACTGCCCCAACAGGCCATCGCCCAGGGCGTGCTGCGCGGTGCCGGACGCGGTGAGCTGGACCTCGGGACCATCGCCGAGGGGATGCTCGCCCGACTGCTGCGCCACCCGCTCCTCGACCACAAGGCACCCTTCAAGTCCCGCCGCACCCACCTGCGGTGGACCGCGCACCGGGCCCCGGCCGGGGAGGAACCGGCGCTGACCCGCTTCACGCTGGCCGAGGACGGGCTGCGGACCATGGAACTGCGGCTGCCGGAGGAGATCCCGGCGGCCGCGGCGGCAAGCCTGTGCGAGGACCTCGCACTGCACGACTGGCTGCTCACGACCGTCGTGCACATGCTGGACATCAGCCGGCTCGGCTCGACCGACGGGCCCACTGCCCTGCTCGCGCTGCGGCCGGCCGTCGATCACCTGCTGCATCTGTGGATGCCGCGCGCCCATGTGGACCGCTCCCTGGGCCATCTCTGGGACGAGCTGGAACGAGAACCGGGCTTCACCCGCCAGTGGCGCAACCTCGTCCAGCGGATCCGCGACCAACTGGCAGTCCAGACCATTCCGTTGCTGCACCAGGCGCCGAGCAGGCGCTGAGGGGCGGCCGACGACACACCCGACGGGGGAGACATGAACGGGGCGACGACAGGAGACCTCACGACAACGCCGCAGCCGGAGGAAGAACGGCGGTCGAGACTGTTCCGCAAGACGCTGGTCACGGCGTTGGTCGCGACCGGCACGTTCTTCCTCACCAACGTCCTCAGTCCGGACGCCGGCCAGCTGTGGCAGTGGACCATGCCCGCGGTCATCGGCAGCGCGGTGCTGATCATGCAGTACCTGGTGGACTTCGGCGAACGCCTGGAGGCCGTCGAGGAGTCCCAGAAGCGCCGGATACGCGGGATGCGGGACAGCCTCGCCGACCACCACCGGGAGATGCGGGCTGCGGTCGACGACAGCTTCGCCAAGATCAACGCCGCGACGGAGCTCTTCAGCCAGGTCGACCGCTCGGTCCTGCGCTCCGACGGGGTGACCCGGCTGGCGCGCAAGTACACCCAGGTCGGCGAGCACGGCTCGGAGATCGTGAAGCGGTTCGCGCAGGAGGAGATCGCCAGCCTGGCCCTACTGATGGAGAACCTCTCCAACGGCTCCGCCGAATGCCCGGGCGAGAACCACGAGTGGCTGATCGACCTGACCGCCTGTGCCAAGAAGACGCTCTACGCCACCAGCACCTCCGTCGACCGGGACTTCTGGTCCAGCGGCCCCGGCAAGCGGTACCTGGTCGCTCAGGGCGACGCCATCCGCAAACGGGGAGTGGAGATCAGGCGGCTCTTCCTCGTCGACTCCGCCGACGAGATCACCGAGGCCCTGCGCAAACTCTGCGAGCGGCAGCGCCGGTACGGCATCGACGCGCGGATCGTGGACCAGTCGGAGCTGGACAACGCGCCGGTGACCTCGGTGAACGACTTCATCATCTTCGACGGCGAACTCTGCTACGAGATCGAACCGGACGTCCGCGCCTCGCCCACCAAGACCACGCTGAAGATGAAGCAGAACCACGTCAACGAACGCATCGAGCGCTTCGACGACCTCTGGGAGGCCAGCAGCGCCGAGTGATCTTGCCGAGTCTAGACGCGGAGCGTCGCCGTCGGGATGCGAAGAGTGAAACAGGGGAGGCCTGGGGAACCAACGGGACGGAAGCAGTGTGAGCAACGGGAAAGGGAAGCTGCCGTGAAGCCACCCGTCGGTTCCTGTGTCGTGGACACCCGCTCCGGAAGGCTGGGCGTCGTGATGGGGCACGAAGGACCGTACGTCCAGCTCAGACCGTACGGCGGCGGCCTGGAGTGGGACGCGGCGCCGGAGTCCGTACGGCAGGCCACCACCGCCGAGCGGAGCCACGTCACGCAGGCGCCCGCCGATACCCGCGGCCGCGGTGAGGTGCCCTGACGCCTGGGGCTAGGGTTCGGCGGCATGGGTCTGTTCAGCCGGAGGAAGAAAGGGCCGAAGGCGGTCCGCCGCTATCCCGTGCCGCTCACCGCGCACCAACTGTGGATGGTGTCGCTGAGCGCGCCGGTCAGCCGTGACCGCAGCGCCTCGCGGACGACGCTGTACCCGTTCACCCGGATCGACGACGACGGGGCGCGGCGCTGGCTGGCCGAGCAGTGGGAGATCACCTCGCGCGCGGAGCTGGTCGAGCGCCTCGACGACCTGGCCCGCGCCGGGTACCGGGAGCGCGCGTACCGGGCCACCGGGATCTCCCCGCTGGCCTGGGACGCCGCCCTGTACGTCGACATCTCGCGGCGCGGGTTCGCCTGCGGGCTGCTCGACGAGGGCGACACCTGGACCGCGCTGAAGAACATCGTCCCGTCGGTGGTGCGGACGTACGCCTCCTGGCGGGAGTACGCCGACCACTACCTGCTGGGCCGCCGGGTGTGGCAGGACGGCCTGCGCGCCACCGCCGACGCCGACTTCCCCGCCCCGCAGGCGGAGGCCGCCGCGCACCTGCGCGCCCTGCTGGACCCGGACAACCGCACCAGCCCCTGGAACCAGGCCCCCTGGAACGCCATCAGCCTCCCCGACCGTCCCCGCTGACCCGTGGCGTACGGGAGAATGACCCCATGAGCCTGTTCCGCCTGTGCGCACCCGGGGGGCAACCCCCGGACCCCCGGCCGCGGTCCCGGCGGGGTGCGAGATGAGCCTGTTCCGTGATGACGGCATCGTCCTGCGTACCCAGAAGCTGGGTGAGGCCGACCGGATCATGCTGTGCGCACCCGGGGGGCGACCCCCGGCCGCGGTCCCGGCGGGGTGCGAGATGAGCCTGTTCCGTGACGACGGCATCGTCCTGCGTACCCAGAAGCTGGGTGAGGCCGACCGGATCATGCTGTGCGCACCCGGGGGGCGACCCCCGGACCCCCGGCCGCGGTCCCGGCGGGGTGCGCGATGAGCCTGTTCCGTGACGACGGCATCGTCCTGCGTACCCAGAAGCTGGGTGAGGCCGACCGGATCATCACGCTGCTCACGCGCGGGCACGGACGGGTGCGGGCCGTGGCCCGGGGGGTCAGGCGGACCAAGTCGAAGTTCGGGGCCCGGCTGGAGCCGTTCTCCCATGTGGACGTGCAGTTCTTCGCGCGGGGCAGCGAGCTGATCGGGCGCGGGCTGCCGCTGTGCACGCAGAGCGAGACCATCGCCCCCTACGGCGGCGGCATCGTCACCGACTACGCCCGCTACACCGCCGGGACGGCCATGCTGGAGACCGCCGAGCGGTTCACCGACCACGAGGGCGAGCCGGCCGTCCAGCAGTACCTGCTGCTCGTCGGGGCGCTGCGCACGCTCGCCCGCGGGGAGCACGCGCCGCACCTCGTCCTCGACGCCTTCCTGCTGCGGTCGCTCGCCGTCAACGGCTACGCCCCCAGCTTCGGCGACTGTGCGAAGTGCGGAATGCCCGGACCGAACCGTTTCTTCTCGGTGGCCTCCGGGGGCTCCGTATGCGTCGACTGCCGGGTGGCCGGTAGCGTCGTACCCTCGCCGCAGACCCTGGAACTGCTCGGTGCGCTGCTTACGGGAGACTGGGGGACTGCGGACGCCTGCGAGCCGCGGTACGTCCGGGAGGGCAGCGGACTGGTCTCCGCCTACCTGCACTGGCACATGGAGCGCGGGCTGCGTTCGCTTCGGTACGTGGAAAAGTAAGGGAGACGAGGGGCACATGGTGGTACGCGGGATCCTGGGGCGGAACCGTTGGGAGTACCGGGCGCCGCAGCCGCATCCGTCCGGGGCCCGTGCGCCGAAGCTGCCCGGGGAGCTGATCCCCAAGCACGTGGCGATCGTCATGGACGGCAACGGGCGCTGGGCCAAGGAGCGCGGGCTGCCCCGCACCGAGGGGCACAAGGTCGGCGCCGAGCAGGTGCTGGACGTGCTCCAGGGCGGCCTGGAGATGGGCGTCGGCGCGATCTCGCTGTACGCGTTCTCCACCGAGAACTGGAAGCGTTCGCCGGACGAGGTGCGCTTCCTGATGAACTTCAACCGCGACTTCATCCGCAAGACCAGGGACACGCTGGACGAGCTGGGGATTCGGGTGCGCTGGGTCGGGCGGATGCCCAAGCTGTGGAAGTCGGTCGCCAAGGAGCTCCAGGTCGCGCAGGAGCAGACCAAGGACAACAACAAGCTGACGCTGTACTTCTGCATGAACTACGGCGGGCGGGCCGAGATCGCGGATGCGGCGCAGGCGCTGGCCGAGGATGTGCGGGCGGGGCGGCTGGATCCGTCGAAGGTGAACGAGAAGACGTTCGCGAAGTACATGTACTACCCGGACATGCCGGACGTCGATCTGTTTCTGCGGCCCAGTGGGGAGCAGCGCACGTCCAACTATCTGTTGTGGCAGAGCGCTTACGCGGAGATGGTCTTCCAGGACGTGCTGTGGCCGGACTTCGATCGGCGTGATCTTTGGCGGGCCTGTGTGGAGTTCGCGTCTCGGGATCGGCGGTTCGGTGGGGCGATCCCGAACGAGGAACTGCTGGGCATGGAGGGGCGGTCGGAGGACTGAGCGGGGGGCGTTGGGTTGTCGTGGCGGGTGCGGCTGGGGTTTCCTCGCCCCGCCGCCCCTTCCCGTCCCGACCCCGGGGCTCCGCCCCGGACCCCGCTCCTCAAACGCCGGAGGGGCTGAATTGGCTCCGCCCCGGACCCCGCTCCTCAAACGCCGGAGGGGCTGATAAGCAGAGGGGCTGAGTTCTCAGCGGGCCGCGCAGTCTGCGCAGGTGCCGAAGATTTCTACGGTGTGGGCCACGTTCACGTAGCCGTGTTCGGCGGCGATGGCGTCCGCCCACTTCTCGACCGCGGGGCCCTCCACCTCCACGGCCTTGCCGCAGACCCGGCAGACCAGGTGGTGGTGGTGTTCGCCGGTGGAGCAGCGGCGGTAGACGGACTCGCCGTCGGAGGTGCGCAGGACGTCGACCTCGCCGGCGTCGGCGAGGGACTGCAGGGTGCGGTAGACCGTCGTCAGCCCGACCGAGTCGCCCTTGTGCTTGAGCATGTCGTGCAGCTCCTGCGCGCTGCGGAACTCGTCCACCTCGTCCAGGGCCGCCGCGACGGCGGCCCGCTGCCGGGTTGAACGGCCCTTCACGGGCGGTCCAGCGGTCGTCACGGGGTGCCTCCTCAGGTCTGCCTGCCCGGGCCATTGTGCCAGCCCGGGCGGTCGGCGGTCAGGCGCCGACCTTCCCGCCGCTGCCCCGTCCGGCCGGGATGATGCACTCGGCGGGGTCCCCGGTTCCCCGTGCCGCGGCCAGGGCCCGCGCGCGGCGCCGGGCGAGCGGCGCGGCCAGCGCGGTCAGCAGGACGAACGCGCCGATGGTCAGCAGCACGATGGTCGCGCCGGGCGGTACGTCCTGGTAGTACGAGGTCACCGTGCCGCTGATCGTCACGGTGACGCCGATGGCGACCGCGATGGCGAAGGTCGCGGCGAAGCTGCGGCTGAGCTGCTGGGCCGCGGCCACCGGGACCACCATCAGCGCCGACACCAGCAGCAGACCGACCACGCGCATGGCGACGGTGACGGTGACGGCCGCGGTGACGGCGGTGAGCAGGTTCAGGGCGCGCACCGGCAGACCGGTGACCCGCGCGAACTCCTCGTCCTGGCTGACCGCGAACAGCTGGCGGCGCAGACCGACGGTGACCAGCACCACGAAGGCGGCCAGCAGGCAGATCGCCGTGACGTCCGACTCGCTCACCGTCGACAGGGAGCCGAAGAGGTACGAGGTGAGGTTGGCGTTGGAGCCGGTCGGCGCGAGGTTGATGAACATCACGCCGCCGGCCATGCCGCCGTAGAAGAGCATGGCCAGGGCGATGTCGCCGCGGGTCCTGCCGTACCAGCGGATCAGTTCCATCAGGACCGCGCCGAGGACGGAGACCAGGGTCGCCATCCACACCGGGGACCAGGAGAGCAGGAAGCCGAGGCCGACGCCGGTCATGGCGACATGGCCGATGCCGTCGCCCATCAGGGCTTGGCGGCGCTGGACCAGGTAGATGCCGACGGCGGGGGCCGTGATGCCGACCAGGACGGCGGCGAGCAGGGCCCGCTGCATGAAGGCGTAGTCGAGGATTTCCATCAGCTGAGCAGTCCCGTGCGGATCGGTTCGGCGCCCGCGGGGGCGTGCGGGTGGACGTGGTCGTGGCCGGGCAGCGCGTGCTGGCCGACGGCCTTGGGCGGGGGTCCGTCGTGCAGGACGCAGCCGTCGCGCAGCACCACCGCGCGGTCGATCAGCGGCTCCAGCGGGCCCAGTTCGTGCAGGACGAGCAGGACGGTCGTACCGGCCGCGACCTGCTCGCGCAGGGTCGCCGCGAGGACCTCCTGGCTGGCCAGGTCGACGCCCGCCATCGGCTCGTCCATGATCAGCAGTTCGGGTTCGGCGGCGAGCGCGCGGGCGATCAGCACCCGCTGGTGCTGGCCGCCGGAGAGCGCGTCGACGGGGTCCTTCGCGCGGTCCGCCATGCCCACCAGTTCCAGCGCCCGGCCGACGGCCGCGCGGTCGGCCTTGCGGAGCAGGCCGAAGCGGGTGCGGGAGAGCCGGCCGGCGGAGACGACCTCGGTCACCGTGGCCGGGACACCGCTCGCGGCGGTGGTGCGCTGGGGCACGTAGCCGACCCGGTGCCAGTCGCGGAAGCGGCGGCGCGCGGTGCCGAAGAGGTCGATCTCGCCGGCGGTCAGCTGCACCTGGCCGATCACGGCGCGTACGGCGGTCGACTTGCCGGAGCCGTTGGCGCCGAGCAGCGCGACGACCTCACCGCGGTCCACGGTGAGGTCGATGCCGCGCAGGACGGGTCGCGAGCCCAGGTCGGCGCGGACGCCGCGCAGGGATATGACGGGCTCGCTCATACGGTCCTCCGAAGCGGTCATTTGGCGCCCAGGGCGGTCCGCAGGGCCTTGAGGTTGGCGTCCATGACCGCGATGTAGTCGTCGCCCCGGGACTTGTCGGTGATGCCTTCCAGCGGGTCGAGCACATCGGTCTTCAGGCCCGCGTCGGCGGCGAGGGTCTTGGCGGTGCTGTCGGAGACCAGCGTCTCGTAGAAGACGGTGGTGACGCCGTCCGCCTTGGCCTCGGTCTGGAGCTCCTTCATGCGCGCGGCGCTCGGCTCGCTCTCCGGGTCGATGCCGGAGATGGCCTCCTGGGTCAGGCCGTAGCGCTCGGCGAGGTAGCCGAAGGCGGAGTGGCTGGTGAAGAAGACCTTGCTGTCGGTGTCCTTCAGACCGTCCTCGAAGCGGGCGTCGAGGTCGTTCAACTCGCCGACCAGGGCGGCGGTGTTCTTCTTGTAGTCGGCCGCGTGGTCGGGGTCGGCCTTCTCGAAGGCGGCGCCGACGCCCTCGGCGATCTCGGCGTACTTCACCGGGTCGAGCCAGACGTGCGGGTCGAGGGCGTGCTCCCCCTCCTCCGCGTGCTCCTCCTCGGCGTGCTCCTCCTCGCCGGCGTGGTCGTGCTCGACGTCGCCGTGGTCCTCCAGCGTGGTCAGCGTGGCCGCGTCGATCTTGGTCTTCGCCTCGGACTGGGAGATCGCCTCGTCGACGGAGGGCTGGAGGCCCTTGAGGTAGAGGGCCGCGTCGGCCTCCTGGAGCTGCGCGGTCTGCTTGGCGCTGATCTCCAGGTCGTGCGGCTCCTGGCCGGGCTCGGTGAGACTGGTGACGTTCACATGGTCCCCGCCGATCCGCTCGGCGAGGAAGGCCATCGGGTAGAACGAGGCGACGACGTCGAACTTCTCCGTGTTGCCGGCGGCGGCGCTGCCGGAGCAGGCGGAGAGGGTGCCCAGGGCGAGGGCGGCGGCGGCCGTCACGGCCGCCGTGGATATGTGCTGTCGTCGTACGTTCATGACAGTCATTTTCAACAAATCTGGAAACCGTTGTCAACAAGCTGCCATCGGGGAACCGATTTGATACAGGGGTGGGCACCGCCGGTACCCTGAGCCATTCGCTGCCGTCCATTCGTAATGAAGAGAGCACCGTGGCCGCCGACAAGATCGACACCATCGTCAGCCTGAGCAAGCGCCGTGGCTTCGTATTCCCCTGCAGTGAGATCTACGGCGGTCAGCGCGCCGCCTGGGACTACGGGCCGCTGGGTGTCGAGCTCAAGGAGAACCTCAAGCGCCAGTGGTGGCGCTACATGGTGACCTCCCGCGAGGACGTCGTCGGTATCGACTCGTCCGTGATCCTGGCCCCCGAGGTCTGGGTCGCCTCCGGTCACGTCGCCACCTTCTCCGACCCGCTGACCGAGTGCACCTCCTGTCACAAGCGGTTCCGCGCGGACCACCTGGAGGAGGAGTACGAGGCGAAGAAGGGCCGCCTGCCGGAGAACGGCCTCGCGGACATCAACTGCCCGCACTGCGGCAACAAGGGCCAGTTCACCGAGCCCAAGCAGTTCTCCGGTCTGCTCTCCACGCACCTCGGCCCGACCCAGGACACCGGCTCGGTCGCCTACCTGCGCCCCGAGACCGCCCAGGGCATCTTCACCAACTTCGCCCAGGTGCAGACCACTTCGCGCCGCAAGCCGCCGTTCGGCATCGCGCAGATGGGCAAGTCCTTCCGCAACGAGATCACGCCCGGCAACTTCATCTTCCGCACCCGCGAGTTCGAGCAGATGGAGATGGAGTTCTTCGTCAAGCCGGGCGAGGACGAGAAGTGGCAGGAGTACTGGATGGAGCAGCGCTGGAACTGGTACACGGGCCTGGGTCTCCGTGAGGAGAACATGCGCTGGTACGAGCACCCGGCGGAGAAGCTCTCCCACTACTCCAAGCGCACCGCCGACATCGAGTACCGCTTCCAGTTCGGCGGCAACGAGTGGGGCGAGCTGGAGGGTGTCGCCAACCGCACCGACTACGACCTCGGCGCCCACTCCAAGGCCTCCGGCCAGGACCTCTCCTACTTCGACCAGGAGGCCGGCGAGCGCTGGACGCCGTACGTCATCGAGCCGGCGGCCGGTGTCGGCCGCGCGATGCTGGCGTTCCTGCTGGACGCCTACGTCGAGGACGAGGCGCCCAACGCCAAGGGCAAGCTGGAGAAGCGCACGGTGCTGCGCCTGGACCACCGCCTCGCCCCGGTGAAGGTCGCGGTGCTCCCGCTCTCCCGCAACCCCGAGCTCTCCCCGAAGGCCAAGGGCCTCGCCCAGGCGCTGCGGCAGAACTGGAACATCGAGTTCGACGACGCCGGCGCCATCGGCCGCCGCTACCGCCGCCAGGACGAGATCGGCACGCCGTTCTGCGTGACCGTCGACTTCGACACCCTGGACGACAACGCGGTCACCGTCCGCGAGCGCGACTCGATGAAGCAGGAGCGCGTCTCCCTGGACCAGATCGAGGGCTACCTGGCCACGCGTCTGATCGGCTGCTGAGCGCTCCACCAGGAGTGCCGCACCGGCCGCCGGCCGGATACAGCGCCGTCGTGGCTGATCGCGCAGTTCCCCGCGCCCCAAAGGGGCGCGGTGGAACCGCGGTCGGCCGCGGCGGCGTTCGTCATTGGTCCCCGATGCGGGTACCGGAGTGGTCCTGTCACCGGGACCGCCCTGCCGCCAGGCTCGTCCGCATGAGCATCGCGTTCCTGCTGACCACCCTCGTCGTGGTCGCCACCCCCGGTACCGGAGTCGTCTACACCCTCGCGGCCGGGCTGTCGCACGGCCGGCGGGCGAGCGTCGTCGCCGCCTTCGCCTGCGCCCTCGGCATCCTGCCCCACCTGCTGGCCACGATCACCGGGGCCGCCGCGCTGCTGCACACCAGCGCCACGGCCTTCCAGCTCCTCAAGTACGCCGGTGTCGCCTACCTCCTCTACATGGCCTGGGCCACCCTGCGGGACAAGGAGGCGATCACCGTCGACCGGACGGCCGAGCCCCTCTCCACGGGCCGCACGATCGTGCGGGGCGTCCTGATCAACCTCCTCAACCCCAAGCTGACCATGTTCTTCTTCGCCTTCCTGCCCCAGTTCGTGGACCCGCAGGGCCCGGGCGCGGTGCCCCGGATGCTGGCGCTCGGCGGGTTCTTCATGCTGGCGACCTTCGTCGTCTTCGCCGCGTACGGCGTCCTCGCCGCCTCCGTCCGCACCCATGTCACCTCCCGGCCCGGGGTGATGGCCTGGCTGCGGCGGAGCTTCGCGGGTTCGTTCGTCGCCCTCGGCGCGAAGCTGGCGTTCACCGCCAGGGGCTGACCCGTGGGTCAGGGCCCGACATGTGGGTCAGGGCCCGTCAGGTGACCGGACTGACACATGACAGCTGACAGATATTGAAATCTGTCAGCTGTCATGCCATGCTGGTTCCATGACCGCACAGACACGCACCCTCGGAACCACCGGCCCCAAGGTCTTCCCCCTCGGTCTCGGCTGCATGGGCATGTCCGCGCTGTACGGCGACGCCGATCGCGCCGAGTCCATCGCCACCGTCCACGCCGCCCTGGAGGCCGGCGTCACCCTCCTCGACACCGGCGACTTCTACGCCATGGGCCACAACGAGCTGCTGGTCGGCGAAGCCCTGCGCACCGCCCCCGCGGCCCGGCGCGAACAGGCCCTGGTCAGCGTGAAGTTCGGCGCGCTGCGCTCCCCGGACGGCGCCTGGAGCGGCTACGACGGACGGCCCGCCGCGGTGCGGAACTTCGCGGCGTACTCCCTCCAGCGCCTCGGCGTCGACCACATCGACGTCTACCGGCTCGCCCGGCTCGACCCGGACGTGCCGATCGAGGAGACCGTCGGCGCCGTCGCCGAACTCGTCGAGCAGGGCTACGTCCGCCACATCGGCCTGAGCGAGGTCGGCGCCGACACCGTGCGCCGGGCCGCCGCCACCGCGCCGATCGCCGACCTCCAGATCGAGTACTCGCTGATCTCCCGCGGCATCGAGGACGAGGTCCTGCCCACCACCCGCGAACTGGGCATCGCCGTCACCGCCTACGGCGTCCTCTCCCGCGGCCTGATCTCCGGCCACTTCACCAGCGACCGGCAGTTGGCCGCCAACGACTTCCGGGCCATGTCGCCCCGCTTCCAGGGCGACAACCTCCGCCACAACCTGGAACTCGTGGAGGCCCTGCGGAAGATCGCCGAGCAGAAGGGCGTGAGCGTCGCCCAGATCGCCATCGCCTGGGTGCTCTCCCGCGGCGAGGACATCGTGCCGCTCGTCGGCGCCCGCACCCGGCAGCGGCTGGACGAGGCCCTCGGTGCCCTCGACGTCACGCTCGACGCCGACGACCTCGCCGCGATCGAGCGGGCGGTGCCGGCCGGCTCCGCCGCGGGCGACCGCTACCCGGCGGCCCAGATGGCCCACCTCGCCACCAGGTAGCCGGGACCCGTGAGCCGGGTACGGTCTGCTCCATGGCACCGAGTTCCGAAACCCTGACCGCCGAGCGCATCCTCGAAGCCACCGAGGAGGTGCTGCGCCGCCACGGCCCGGCCAAGGCGACCGTGGTGGACGTGGCCCGCGCGCTCGGCGTCAGCCACGGCAGCGTCTACCGCCACTTCCGCACCAAGGCGGCGCTGCGCGAGGCGGTGACCAAGCGCTGGCTGGACCGTACCTCCGCCGCCCTCGCCGGGATCGCCACCGACGCCGGCCGCACCCCGGAGGACCGGCTGCGCTCCTGGCTGCTCACCCTGTTCGACGCCAAGCGGCACAAGGCCGGCGACGACCCCGAGCTGTTCGCCACGTACACCGTGCTGACCACCGAGAACAGCGAGGCGGTCGACGAGCACATCGCCGACCTCACCGGCCAGCTCGCCGGGATCGTCCGTGCCGGAGTCGAGTCGGGGGACTTCGCCTCCGCCGACCCGCTCGTCACCGCCCAGGCCCTCTTCCAGGCCACGGCCCGCTTCCACGACCCCGGCTACCACCGCGAGTGGGAACGGCCCGGCGCGCAGGGCGAGTTCGAGGCGGTGCTGGAGCTGCTGACGCGCGGGCTGCGGGCCTGAGGGCCGGTGGCCCGGGTTCAGTCGCCCTTGGTCGGCCGCCCCAGGAAGGTGGCGTCGCCGGGGTCCCGCACCTCGATCTCGTGGAAGCCGACGCGGTCGTAGAAGGCCCGGGCCCGGGTGTTGGAGGTCGCCATGACCAGGTGCACGGCCGGGACCCCGGCGTCGTACAGGGCCTGGCGGAGCGTGCGCATCAGGGCCCGGCCGTGGCCCCGGCCCTGCCACGGGGGCAGCAGGTCGATGTGCAGATGGGCCGGGTAGTCGGCGACCTCGGGCACGACCATCCGCTCGGGGCGGTGCAGCAGGTCGGCGATTACCTCGTCCGGGGTGGTGGGCGGGCCCTTCGGCGCGGGGTGGCGGTCCGCGACCGTCGGCAGCCAGCGCTCCCGGAAGTCGGCGGCGAAGCGCGGGGTGTCGGCGGTGCCGACGATGTAGCCGACGGCCCGGCCCGCTCCGTCGTCGAGCACGAAGGCCAGCTCCGGCTCCAGTTCGACGTACGGGGTGGCGAAGGCGGCCGGGAAGACGGCGGGGTCCGTGTAGTGGGGGCGGCTGTCGTCGCCGTTGTGCGCGGTGCGGACGCAGATGTCCTCGACGGCGGGAAGGTCGTCGGGTCGGTAGGGGCGTATCGCCGGTGTGCGGGTCACCCCTGCATCGTGCCGCGCTTGGGAGCGCTCCCACAAGAGGGCGGCGGCCGGTGGGGCCGGGCGGTTCCCCGGATCACGCCATGCTGGGGTCCACCGTCGCCTGGTGCTCCTCGGCGAGGTGCTCCTCGGCCTTCAGCCACGGCAGGAACTGCGCCGAGATGCGCCAGCCGCAGGTGTCGCATCTGACCGTGCGCTGCACTCCGTTCCGCCGCACCTGGACGACGTGTTCGCGTCCGTGCTGGTCCCAGCGGGTGACCTTGCTCGTGTTGATCTGCGGCACGACGCCTCCAGGGTCCCGGGAAAGCCAAGGAGGAGTGTGCAGCAAGACCAACATCGACAGGGGCTCCTTCGCGGCGAGTTGGCCAAGCTGTGCCCGGCCGCTACGCGGGGACCCGTCGTGGCTCGCGCGCCGGCGGGCGCTCCGACTCCAGGCGCCGGGCGGTGCGTTCGGCTGTGCCGCGGGCCCACGGGCCGCTGGTGAGCAGGCCCAGCACCAGGACGGCGAGCCCGCAGCCGGTGAGGACCCACCACCCCGGTCCGGCCGCCGCGGTGAAGGCGTCCCGGTACGACGAGGAGCCGACGCCGGCTGCCAGGACCGCCCCGACCACCGCGACGCCGAGGGTCTGGCCCAGTTGGCGGCTGGTGGAGGCGACGGCCGCCGCGACCCCGGCCTGCGAGCGGGGCATCCCGGAGACCGCGGTGTTGGTGATGGGCGCGTTGACGAACCCGAAGCCGACGCCGAAGAGCAGGAACCCCAGGAACAGGGTGGTGTCGGAGGTCTCCGCGTCGAGGAGCGCGAAGAGCAGGGCGCTCGCCGTCATCGCGAGCCCCGCGACCAGCAGCGGGAGCCGTGGCCCCCGGGTGCCGACCAGCCGTCCGGACAGCGGGGCGCACAGGAACGTCGGCACCGCCATCGGCAGCATCCACAGGCCCGCCTCCAGGGCGCTGAGGCCCCGCACGTTCTGCAGGTACAGCGTCGACAGGAACAGGAACCCGCCGAGCGCGGCGAACGCGCTGATCGCGATGACCGTGGCCCCACTGAACGGCGCCGAACGGAAGAAGCGCAGGTCGATGAGGGGTTCCTCGCGGCGCGGCTCGTAGCGGAGCAGGCCCGCGAGGGCCAGCAGGGCCAGCACGGCGAAGGGTGCCACCGCGGCCGGGGAGTGCGGCGCCTCGATGATCGCGTACGTCAGCGAGCCGAACAGGGTGATCACCAGCGCCTGTCCGACCGGGTCGGGGCGGCGGGCCCTCGGGGCCCGGGACTCCGGCACGTAGCGCAGGGTCAGCAGCAGCGCGGCCGCTCCCACGGGCAGGTTGACCCAGAAGATCGACCGCCAGCCGACCGAGTCCACCAGCAGCCCGCCCACCAGCGGCCCGGCGGCCATGGAGAGGCCGACCACCGCGCCCCACACCCCGATGGCGCGGGCCCGCTCGCGCGCGTCCGTGAAGGTGTTGGTGATGATCGACATGGCGACCGGGTTGAGCATCGAACCGCCCACCGCCTGCACCATGCGGAAGGCCACCAGCGCCTGGAGGTTCGGCGCGACGGAGCACAGCGCCGAGCCGATCGTGAAGATCACCAGGCCGGCCATGAAGACCCGCTTGCGGCCGATCCGGTCGGCCGTGGAGCCGGCGAGCATCAGCAGCGAGGCGAGGACCAGGGTGTAGGCGTCGATCGTCCACTGCAGGCCCGCCGTGCTCGCGTGCAGATCCCGCTGGAGGGCGGGCAGCGCCACATTGAGCACCGTGTTGTCGAGGCTCACGATCAGCAGGCTCATACAGCAGATCGCGAGCACCAGCTGGGGGCGGCGGGGGCCGGGCTCGGACATGACTTTCACCGTACACCTAGTTCGATAGTGCGCCTAACTAATGGTTCGCCTAACTAATGAACGTGGTCGGGTCGCCGCCCGTACACGGCACAATGGAGGAATGCCCACGACCGCCTCGCCCCTGCAGATCGGGCCGCACACCGTTCAGCCGCCCGTCGTCCTGGCCCCCATGGCCGGGATCACCAACGCGCCCTTCCGCACCCTGTGCCGGGAGTTCAGCGCGGGCAAGGGCCTGTTCGTCAGCGAGATGATCACGACCCGGGCGCTGGTCGAGCGCAACGACAAGACGATGCAGCTGATCCACTTCGACGCGACGGAGACGCCGCGCTCGATCCAGCTGTACGGCGTGGACCCGGTCACCGTCGGCAAGGCCGTCCGCATGATCGTGGAAGAGGACCTCGCCGACCACATCGACCTGAACTTCGGCTGCCCGGTGCCCAAGGTCACCCGCAAGGGCGGCGGCTCAGCGCTGCCGTACAAGCGGAACCTGCTGCGGGCGATCCTGCGCGAGGCGGTCTCCGGCGCCGGGGACCTCCCCGTGACGATGAAGATGCGCAAGGGCATCGACGACGACCACCTCACCTACCTCGACGCCGGCCGCATCGCCGTCGAGGAGGGCGTGACCGCCATCGCGCTGCACGGCCGCACCACCGCCCAGCACTACGGCGGCACCGCCGACTGGGAGGCCATCGCCCGGCTCAAGGAACACGTCCCGGAGATCCCGGTGCTCGGCAACGGCGACATCTGGTCCGCCGAGGACGCGCTGCGGATGGTCCGGGAGACCGGGTGCGACGGCGTCGTCGTCGGGCGCGGGTGCCTGGGCCGGCCGTGGCTGTTCGCGGATCTCGTCGCCGCGTTCGAGGGGCGGGACGACTTCCGGGCGCCCGTGCTGCGGGAGGTCGCCGACATCATGGTGCGGCACGCCACCCTGCTCGGGGAGTGGATCGGCGACGAGGCCCGCGGGGTCATCGACTTCCGCAAGCATGTCGCCTGGTACCTCAAGGGCTTCGCGGTCGGCTCCGAGATGCGCAAGCGGCTCGCGGTCACCTCGTCCCTGGACGCGCTGCGTGCGGGGCTCGACGAACTCGACCTCGACCAGGCGTGGCCGGTCGGGGCGGACGGGCCGCGGGGGCGGACGTCCGGCAACAACCGGGTGGTGCTGCCGGACGGCTGGTTGAAGGATCCCTATGACTGTGCGGGTGTGAGCGAGGACGCGGAGCTGGACACGTCCGGGGGTTAGGCCGGTCGCCCTGGTCCGTTGTTGGGTGCGGCGCCGTTGTGGCTGGTCGCGCAGTTCCTCGCGCCCCTGGGTGGGTTGGCTGGCCGTTGGTTGGGTGGGGTGCGGAGTTGTGGGGCGTTCGGGTGCGGGCCGGTGGGGGCTGGTCGCGCAGTTCCCCGCGCCCCTGGGTGGGTTGGCTCAGCCCTTGGTCGGGTGGGGTACGGAGCCGTAGGCCGTCAGGAAGCGGTCTCGGAAAGCGTTCATTTTCCAGACCGGGGCGTTGGGGGCGGGCTGTAGGCCGTCCGTCCAGTTCCAGTCGGAGATCTTCTTCAGTACCTCGGGGTCCTTGGACACCACGGACACCGGGACGTCCCGGCTGGCGCGGGTGCCGCTGACCCGGGCGATCGGCTGGTGGTCGCCCAGGAACACCAGGACGGTGTCGTCGGTGCCGTAGCGCTCCAGCCACTGGGTCAGGGCCGTCACCGAGTACTGGACCGACTTGCCGTACTCCTCGCGGGACTTGGTGGTGTCCGTGACGACGTCCTGCGGGCGGTTGCCCGCCTTCTCGATGCCCTCGAAGAGCGAACCGTCGCCCAGGTCCTCCCAGTCGACCAGCTCCGGGATCGGCGCCCAGGGCTGGTGACTCGAGGTCAGGATGATCTCCGACATCAGCGGCCTGTCGCGCTTCTTGCCGTGCACCTGGCGCTGGAACGCCTCCAGCGCATACTGGTCCGGCATCGTCGACCAGCTGAACTTCGGCCCCTGGTAGCCGAGTTGGAAGGCGTTGTAGACCTTGTCCAGGCCGTAGAAGCTCGCCTCCGGCCACGCCTTCTGGACGCCCGGCATGACGCCCACGGTGTCCCAGGCGCCGCTCTTCTGGAACGCCTTGGTCAGGGTGAGGTGGTCGCCGGAGGTGACCGTGCGATAGCGCTGCTGGTTGTCGACCCACAGCCCGGACAGGAAGGTCGAGTGCCCGAGCCAGCTGCTCCCGCCGTACGTCGCCGACGTCAGCCACCCGCTCTTCGCCCGGTACCCGGCCGCCTCCAACGCCTCCGTACGGGCGTCCAGGGTGCCGGTGACCCCGGGGGCCATGACCGGGTCCTCGATCGCGCTGCGCCCGTAGCTCTCGATGAAGGCGATGACGACGTCCTTGCCGCGCAGGTCGGGCAGGAGCTGGTCGGCGGGGGTCGCGCCGAACGTGTCCGCCTTGGCCTCCTTCGCGAACGCCGCCTCGTCCCGCAGGGTGTCCTGGACCCGGCGCGCCTGGATCGCCAGCGCCGACGCGGCCCGGTCGGAGGCGACGGGCAGCCCGGCGAACTGCAGGCCGAGCGTGGCGCAGGTGATCCAGACGGTGGCGGCGACGAGCGTGGCCTGCGCCGCCCGCTGCCGGTGCTCGGCCAGCAGACCGGCGAGCCGGACGGCGGCCAGGGCGGTGAGGACGAGGAGGAGTACGGCGAGCGTCACGGCGCCGATGGCGGCGGCCACGGTGGTGGCGTCGCCCATCGAGTCCTCCATGTACGCGCGTGCGTCGTCGAGGAGGGACCAGTCGAGGATCAGGTTGAAGCCCCGGCCCAGGTACTCGCGGAAGCCCATGTCGAGGAGGTTGAGGACGGTCAGGGCGCCCAGCGCGGTGCCTCCGACGGCCGCGGTGACGGTCCGCGCGCGGCGGGGCAGGGTGAGCAGGACGGCGGCGCCGACGATCGCCTCCGCCGGAATCCGGGTGAACCGGTCGGGGCGCAGGGCGGCCAGACTGTTCGGCAGCAGCAGCGAACCGAGCACGAGCACGGCACAGAGCCCGGTGACGGTCCAGCGGACGGCGGCGCGCACCCGGTTCCCGTGCGGGGCTTCGGCGGGGGGTGCGGTGTCGGGTTCTTCGCAGGGTGCCGCGGGCTCGGGCTTCGCGGCGGGGGCCGTGGACTCGGGATGCTCGGTGGGCACCGAGGACTCGGGATGCTCGGCGAGGGCCGCGGGCTCGGGGCCTTCGGCGGAGGTGGCGGTGCCGCGCTGGAGACCGGAGGGTGGGCCGGCAGGTCGGTCGGGGGTGCTGGTGTCGGCGGGCACCGCAGGCTCGGGGTCGCGTTGGTCGGCCGGGGCCGCGGGTTCGGGGTTGTGGTGGGCGTCGGGGGCCTTGGGATCGGGGCCGCGGTTGGCGGCGGGGGCCGTGGGCGCGGGGGCGCCGGAGTCGGCTGCGGCCGCCCGCTCGGGTTCCTCGGCGGAGAGTGAGCGCTCGCCGTCCTCGGTGGCGCTCTCGCGCTCAGGAGAGCCGCCGCCGGCCGCAGGCTCGGTGCCGGTGGTGGCGTCCGGGTCTGCGGAGGTGGCGGTCGTCGGAGCTTCGGGGTTCCCGGCGGGTGCCGTATGCCCGGAGGCGCCGACGGCGACAGCGGGGTGGGCGGTGGGTGCCGTCCGCCCGGGGGTGCCGACGGCGGCGGGGGCGGCCCCGTCGGCGGGCCGGGGGCCGGTGCCCTCGGCCTCGCTCGCGGGGTCGGGGCCGGCGTCCGGGGGCGGGTCCCGGTGGTCGTCGGTCTTGGCCGGAGGCCGTGGGAGTTGGCGTAGGCGCGTGAAGACAGGCACCCGGTGGTCCTTCCGTGCGGCCCTGACGGCGTCGTGCGGCGCGCCCGGAGCCCGCCGTCCTCCCGTACGGTGCCGCGCCCGCCCGTGTTCAGCCAGGTCGGCCAAGGGCTCGGCAAACACCGGGCAAACGGCGGGCCAAGGGGTCCGGCAGGTGCTACGCCCCGCCCACCGCGGTGAGCAGCGCCAGCGGTGCCGTGGCCGAGCGGGACTCCCGTACGCACGCGTGCGGGTAGGGCACCGGCTCCGGGTGGGTGTCGCGGCCGTATCCCGCCAGGACCTCCGGGAGCCGGTGGCCGGTGGCGGTGGCCGCCTCGACCAGGGCGTGCGCCACCGTCCGGGCCTCGTCGTGCAGGCCGTAGCGGGCCAGGCCCAGGGTGATCAGGGCGTTGTCGTGCGGCCAGACCGAGCCGCGGTGGTACGACAGCGGGTGGTACGCGGGCTGGCCCGCGGCGAGCGTACGCACCCCCCAGCCGGAGAAGAAGTCCGGTTCCAGCAGGCGGCGCCCCACCAGCTCGCCGTACTCCTTGTCCAGCAGGCCCGACCAGAGCAGGTGCCCGGCGTCCGAGGCCAGCGCGTCCACCTGGCGGCCCTCGCCGTCCAGGGCCAGCGCGGGGAAGGACCGCTCCGGCATCCAGAAGTCCCGCTGGAAGCGGTCGCGCAGATCACCGGCCGCCTGCTCCAGCAGTGCCGCGTACGTCTCGTCCCCCCACACCGTCCGGGACAGCCCCGCCGTGCGCCGCAGCGCGTCGTACGCGTAGCCCTGCGCGCCCGCCGCCATCACCGGTCCGCTCGCCTTCGTGCCGTCGGACCAGCAGATCGCGCCGGGGGAGTCCTTCCAGTTCTGGTTGGCCAGTCCGCCCCGGTCGGCCCGGTAGAGCAGGTAGCCCCGCGAGGTGAGGCCGCCGTGGTCCAGCATCCAGGCGACGGCGGCCCGGGCGTGCCGTTCCAGCCGGCGGGCCGGACCGAGGTCCCCGGTCTGTTCCGTGTACGCGCCCAGCAGCACCAGGAACAGGGGCGTCGCGTCCACCGAGCCGTAGTAGCGCCCGAAGGGGACCTGGCCGAAGTGGGCCAGCTCGCCGTGGCGGACCTCGTGCACGATCTTGCCGGGCTGCGCCACCGTGTCCACGCCGGTCTCCGTGGCCTGCGTCGCGGCCAGCGCCGGAAGCGTGGCCGCCGCCAGACCGGGCCGGTAGGGCAGGGCGAACAGCGAGGTGAGCAGGGCGTCCCGGCCCAGCAGGGTCAGGAACCAGGGCGCACCCGCCGCCGGGACCCGCAGCTCCTCGCCGTCCGGGCCGGTCGCCGGGATCTGCAGGGAGGCCAGGTCCGCGAGCCCGCGGGCGCAGGCGGCCGCCAGCTCCGGCCAGCCCGTGGGGAAGGCGACGCCCTCGACGAACTCGCCCTCCAGCGCGATCAGTTGCTCGTTGAGGGCGGCGGGGGAGCGGGGTACCCGCAGGGCGCGCCGGTCGCCGTGCGGGCGGGCCATCACCCGCAGCGCCAGTTCGGTCGTGCCGTGCGGTTCGAGGTCGAAGGTCCACACCAGGCGCCGGGCGCCGGTGCCCGTCTCCTCCACCGCGTCCGGCGACGGCTCGGCCGTCACCGTCGTACAGGAGCGCCATTCGCCGCGCTGGTAGGTGAACTCCAGGCCGTGTTCCAGGACCTGCCGGGAGCGGACGGCCCCGGACTTGCTGTAGGTGCGGTGGTCGGAGCGGAGTTCGAACTGGTCGGTGAAGTCGGCGTCCGCGGTGATCGCCAGCCGGACCGTGGCCGGCGCCGGAAGGTTGCTGGTCACCCGGATCGACTCGACGAACGCGCCGTCCCCCACGGCCTGTTCGCGGAAGAGCGTGTACGCGGGGGGCTCCCGGCGCCCGCCCCGGGGGACCAGGACGCAGCGCGCGGTGTCGCCGTCGGCGACCGGGGTCAGGGACTCCGGCACCGCGCCGTCCAGGGTCAGCTGCCAGCGGCTCAGATGGCGGGCGTCCCGTACGAATAATCCGTCCGGGGAGCTGCCGGCGCCCCGGACGCCGCTGATGTCCCCGCCGTCGCCCACGGCGGCGAACGTCTCCCCGTGCACGAGCAGATGATGTCGGTCCGTCATCCCCGGTCCCCTCCCTTGATCTCCGTGGTGCCGGTGCCGTGGGTGTCCCACGAGGGCTCGCCGTGCAGCAGGTCCAGCGCGAGCGCCGCCGTCCAGCCGAAGTCGGCGGTGCCGCAGGCCGCACCGGTGTACGGGTCCACGTACTCCGCGAACCCCGAGCTGTCCGCCAGTTCCAGCACCGACCGGCGCAGGCCGTCGGCCAGGTGCCGTTCGCCGTGCGTGCGCAGGCCCCGCTCCAGCAGCCAGCCGGTGTTGAACCAGGCCGGGCCGCGCCAGTAGCGGTGCGGGTCGAAGGCCTCGCCGAGCAGGTCGTAGCTCGGCACCAGGCGGGTGGCGGCGCCGAGCGAGAAGTGCGGTCCGCGCGCGGTGCGGACCAGGGCGGCGGTGATCTCCCGAGGGAGCGTCGGCAGCAGCAGCGGGATCAGACCGGAGACGCTCCGCTCCGGGATCAGTCCGCCGCCGCGCACGTCCCGGCAGAGGAACATCCCGCGCTCGGGGTCCCACAGCCGGTCCACCAGGACGCCGGTCAGCCGCTCGGCGCGCGCGTGCCGGGCGGTGCCGGCCGCCCCCAGTTCGTGGGCGATGCCCGCCAGGGCGTGCTCGGAGGCGATGAGCAGGGCGTTGAACGCCGGGTCCTCCACCGCGAAGGCGCCCGCCCGGCCGCCCGCCTCGCCGTCCGCGTACCCGCTGTCCCGGTAGTCCGTCGCCAGGCGCACGTACCGCCCGTAGTCCAGGTCCGTGGGCCGGTCCTCGGGTGCGCCGTGGTCGAGGTCGGCCCGGCGGAAGGAGCGGGCCGGGGCGGGCAGGACCCGGGCCAGCGGGGCGTCCCAGCAGGGGCTGTTGTCCATACCCTGTTCCCATGGGTGGACCACGGACGCGAGGCCCCCGCCGCCCAGGTCCCGCCGGTGCAGCAGGTAGCGGTGCCAGGCGGCCAGCCCCGGGTACACCCGGGCCAGGAAGCCCCGCTGACGGGAGAGCCCCGGGTCGGCGCGGTGCACCAGCCAGGCGGCCAGCGCGTGCACCGGTGGCTGCACGATGCCGGACGTCTGTACGGTGCGCGGGGCGCCCGCAGCGCGCCCCGCGGTCGAGGAGCGCCAGAAGTCGGGGCTCGGGAAGTACGCGTCGAGCGGGACGGAGGGGTTGAAGACGATGTGCGGGATCCGGCCGTCGCCCCACTGGGCGTCCAGCAGCGTCTCCAGCTCCCGCTGGGCCCGCAGCGGCGACAGGTGCCGCAGGCCGATCGCGATGAACGCCGAGTCCCAGGACCACTGGTGCGGATACAGCCCGCGCGAGGGGACCGTGGAGCTGCCCGTCCAGTTGTCCTCCAGCACCCGGGCGGCCCTGACATGCAGCGATCGCGGCCGGTCGGCCGGATCGTATGCAATAGCGGGCGCCGCGGGACGGGCGACGAGCTCGGCGGTGCGATCCACTCGGGACTCCCGGGAGACGACTCGGCCGGCCGGTTCGGCGATGGCCACCGTAGGGTTACGTCTATTTAACACGCAAAACTCAATATGTAATGCAGACTTGAGAAACACAAGGGGGTGCGCATGACGGGTCGAGGTCAGGTCAGCGCCGGCGATCTGCTCGAACTGGTCCGCAGCGGCCGGGCCACGACACGCGGCGCCCTGCAACAGGTCACCGGACTCTCCCGGGCCACCGTCGGCCAGCGCCTGGACCGGCTCTTCAGGGCCGGCTGGCTGCGCGAGGGGGCCGGCGGCCCGGTCGACTCCCCGCAGGGCGGGCGCCCTTCCATCACTCTGGAGTTCGACGACGAGCACGCCGTCGTCCTCGCCGCCGACCTCGACACCCGGCACGCCCGCGCGGCCGTCCTGTCGCTGACCGGCGAGATCCTCGCCGAGCACGGCGGCACGCTGGTCGTGGAGGACGGGCCCGAGACGGTCCTCGGCGAGCTGGGCCGCTGGTTCGCCGAACTGCTGGAGAAGGCCGGACACCGGGCGTCGGAGGTCTGCGGCATCGGGGTCGCGGTGCCGGGGCCGGTCGACAGCGAGACCGGCCGGGTCGTCCAGCCGCCGATCATGCCGGGCTGGGACGGCTACGACATCCGCGGCCGGCTCGCCCGCGCCTTCACCGAGCACACCGGAGCGCCCCGGGTCCCCGTCCTGGTGGACAACGACGCCAACCTGATGGCGTACGGCGAGCAGCGCACCGGATACCCGGACTGTTCGGCGTTCGTCCTGGTCAAGGTCTCCACCGGTATCGGCGCGGGCGTCGTGGTGGACGGCTCGCTCTTCCGGGGCGTGGACGGCGGCGCCGGGGACATCGGCCACATCCGGGTCGGCGCGGACGCCCTGTGCCGCTGCGGCTCCTACGGCTGTCTGGCCGCCGTCGCCAGCGGCGGGGCCGTGGCCCGCAGGCTCGCCGAGGCGGGGGTGCGGGCGGCCTCCGGCTCGGACGTACGGGATCTGCTGGCCTCCGGGCATCCGGAGGCCGTGGGACTGGCCCGGGAGGCGGGACGGCAGGTCGGGGACGTCCTGGCGACGGTGGTCACCCTGCTCAACCCCGGGGTCCTGATGATCGCCGGGGATCTGGCCGGAACCGCCTTCCTCACCGGTGTGCGCGAGCTGCTCTACCAGCGGGCGCTGCCGCGCTCCACCGCTCATCTGGAGGTCGTCACCTCCCGCCTCGGCGAGCGGGCGGGCCTGGTGGGGGCGGGTGCGCTGGTCGTGGAGCATCTGTACGCGCCGGAGCGGGCCGAGGAGCGGCTCTCCGCACTCGGCGTGTGACCACGGTGTTTCGTGTTCGGGAAGCGGTCCGGATGGTGACATCGGGGCCCTCGCGGCGGCGTGATTCTCGCCACCCTTGATAAGGGTTGCGCTCAGATGAGCGAATCTTGACCCGCTGCACTTCTCCAAGGGGTGGCACTCCGTGCCACCCCTTGATCGTTCATCGATCGAAATCAGACGTGAGAATCGACGCTCAGATGAGCGAAAATGGGGGTCCATGAGAGTTCATTCGTTCAAGAGGTGAACGCATGACGGTGCGCTTCCTTGCCAAGCCTTGACTTTCGATCCCCTGGCCGGCGGCTGGTTACAGGCGCATGACGCACAAGTGGACGTACCCAGGTGCCTTCGATCTGGGTATGTTCCTCGCCGTCAGGGCAGCCACCGAGTCCTCGAGGAGTTGGGACCCGTGTCGGAAAACAATAAGTTCGTTTACGACTTCACCGAGGGCAACAAGGAGCTCAAGGACCTTCTGGGCGGTAAAGGTGCGAACCTCGCCGAGATGACCAACCTGGGCCTTCCGGTACCCCCCGGCTTCACCATCACCACCGAGGCCTGCAAGGTCTACCTCGACAGCGGCGAGGAGCCGGCGGCACTGCGTGACGAGGTGAGTGCGCACCTCGACGCCCTCGAGACGAAGATGGGCAAGAAGCTCGGCCAGGCCGACAACCCCCTCCTCGTGTCGGTCCGCTCCGGTGCCAAGTTCTCCATGCCCGGCATGATGGACACGGTCCTGAACATCGGCCTCTCCGACAAGTCGGTGAAGGGCCTCACCGAGCAGGCCGGCGACGAGCGCTTCGCGTGGGACTCCTACCGGCGCCTCATCCAGATGTTCGGCAAGACCGTCCTCGGCGTCGACGGCGAGCTCTTCGAGGAGGCCCTGGAGGCGGCGAAGGCGGCCAAGAAGGTCACCGTCGACACCGAGCTGGAGGCGGCCGACCTCAAGAAGCTGGTCACCAAGTTCAAGCGGATCGTCAAGACCGAGGCCGGCCGGGACTTCCCGCAGGACCCGCGCGAGCAGATGGACCTCGCCATCAAGGCGGTCTTCGAGTCCTGGAACGGCGACCGGGCCAAGCTCTACCGCCGTCAGGAGCGCATCCCGGGCGACCTGGGCACCGCCGTCAACATCTGCTCCATGGTCTTCGGCAACCTGGGCCCGGACTCCGGCACCGGCGTCGCCTTCACCCGCGACCCCGCCTCCGGCCACCAGGGCGTCTACGGCGACTACCTGCAGAACGCGCAGGGCGAGGACGTGGTCGCGGGCATCCGCAACACCGTCCCGCTCGCGGAGCTGGAGTCGATCGACAAGAAGTCGTACGACCAGCTGATGCAGATCATGGAGACCCTGGAGAACCACTACAAGGATCTCTGCGACATCGAGTTCACCATCGAGCGCGGCCAGCTGTGGATGCTCCAGACCCGCGTCGGCAAGCGCACGGCGGGCGCCGCCTTCCGCATCGCCACCCAGCTGGTGGACCAGGGCCTGATCGACGAGGCCGAGGCGCTCCAGCGCGTCAACGGCGCCCAGCTCGCCCAGCTGATGTTCCCGAAGTTCGACGAGGAGGCCAAGGTCGCGCAGGTCGGCCGGGGCATCGCCGCCTCGCCGGGCGCGGCCGTCGGCAAGGCCGTCTTCGACTCGTACACCGCGGTGAAGTGGTCCCGCTCGGGCGAGAAGGTCATCCTGGTCCGCCGGGAGACCAACCCCGACGACCTCGACGGCATGATCGCGGCCGAGGGCATCCTGACCTCCCGCGGCGGCAAGACCTCGCACGCGGCCGTGGTCGCCCGCGGCATGGGCAAGACCTGTGTCTGCGGCGCCGAGGAGCTGGAGGTCGACACCAAGCGGCGCCGGATGACCGTGCCTGGCGGGCACGTCGTCGAGGAGGGCGACCTCATCTCGATCGACGGCTCCTCCGGCAAGGTCTACCTGGGCGAGGTCCCGGTCGTGCCGTCCCCGGTCGTGGAGTACTTCGAGGGCCGGATGCACGCCGGCGCCCAGGACGCCGACGAGCTGGTCGAGGCCGTGCACCGGATCATGGCGTTCGCCGACCGCAAGCGCCGGCTGCGGGTGCGCGCCAACGCCGACAACGCCGAGGACGCGCTGCGCGCCCGCCGCTTCGGCGCCCAGGGCATCGGCCTGTGCCGCACCGAGCACATGTTCCTCGGCGACCGACGCGAGCTGGTCGAGCGGCTGATCCTCGCCGACACCGACGAGGAGCGCGAGGACTCCCTCAAGCAGCTGCTGCCGCTGCAGAAGAAGGACTTCGTCGAGCTGTTCTCCGCGATGGACGGCCTGCCCGTCACCGTCCGGCTGCTGGACCCGCCGCTGCACGAGTTCCTGCCCGACATCACCGAGCTGTCGGTCCGGGTGGCCCTCGCCGAGTCCCGCAAGGACCCGCACGAGAACGACCTGCGCCTGCTCCAGGCCGTGCACCGGCTGCACGAGCAGAACCCGATGCTGGGTCTGCGCGGCGTACGCCTGGGCCTGGTCATCCCCGGCCTGTTCACCATGCAGGTACGGGCCATCGCCGAGGCGGCCGCCGAGCGCAAGAACGCCAAGGGCGACCCGCGCGCGGAGATCATGATCCCGCTGGTCGGCACGGTCCAGGAGCTGGAGATCGTCCGCGAGGAGGCCGACCAGGTCATCGCGGAGGTCGAGGCCGCCACCGGCGTCCAGCTGAAGCTGGCCATCGGCACCATGATCGAGCTGCCGCGGGCCGCGCTGACCGCCGGTCAGATCGCGGAAGCGGCGGAGTTCTTCTCCTTCGGCACCAACGACCTCACCCAGACGGTGTGGGGCTTCAGCCGGGACGACGTGGAGGCCAGCTTCTTCACCGCCTACCTGGAGAAGGGCATCTTCGGCGTCAGCCCCTTCGAGACCATCGACAAGGACGGCGTGGGCTCGCTGGTGAAGTCCGCGGTGCAGGCGGGCCGCGAGACCCGTCCCGACCTCAAGCTCGGCGTCTGCGGCGAGCACGGCGGTGACCCGGAGTCGGTCCACTTCTTCCACGAGGTGGGTCTGGACTACGTCTCCTGCTCCCCGTTCCGCATCCCGGTCGCCCGTCTCGAAGCGGGGCGTGCGGCCACCCAGTCCGAGGGCAGCGACCACCGCTGACCCTCACCCGCTCCGGAGCCGTCGTGGGTCCCCGACCCTCAACACCGATCCACGCCGGCTCCGGATCGCCCAGAGAAGGGGCGGCAACCCGTGCGGGGGTGCCGCCCCTTCGGGCTGCCCGGGGCCTGCCGCGGGGAGCGGCCCCGCGACGCGCGACAGGCCCTACTCCTGCGGCGCACGGCGTCGCCGCACCGCCATCAGCACGCCCGCCCCGGCGAGCATGACCACCACGCTGCCGCCCGCGAGGTAGGGGGTGGCGCCGTTGCCGCCGGTCTCGGCGAGGTCGGCGCCCTCGGACGCGTCCCCGGCCGCCGTGTCCTCGCCGGTGTCCGCCGCCGCGTCCTCGGCCGGCTCGAAGTCCGCGGGTGGCTGGTCGCAGCCGACGCCGTCGCCGTCGCGGTCCAGATGGGTCCCGTAGTGCTCGTCGCCCTCGGCGATGTTGGCGTACCCGTTGGCGTACGCCTCGGAGCAGTTCGCGAACGGGTGGTCGCCCTCGTGGGCCCGGGCGGTGCCCGGCACGACGGCCAGCGCGAGTCCGGCTGCGGCCAGGACGGTGGACATGCGGAACAGGTTCATGGAACCCCCCTCGGTTCGTACAGATATCCGCGCACCTGATCACATCGGAGGCGATCGGCCGGATTCGAGGTGCCGACGCTATTGAGGGGTGTGTGGGGGTGTGGCGGTTCCGTGGACCTGTGATGCAAGCGTGACGTGACCAGGCGGTAACTCTCCGCGAGGCGGGGGCCCTTGGGGCGCGCTCCCGCACGGGTGTTCCATGCGGGAGCGGGTGTTCGTCCGTCAGCTGCGGAAGGGCCCGGTCACCTCGTACGTGATGCCGCCCGAGGAGCTGCCCGACGTGCCGCGCTGGCTGGAGAAGTACAGGCGGGTTCCGTCGGGGGAGAAGGCCGGGCCGGTGATCTCCGAGCTCGACTGGCCGTCGATGCGGAGGAAGGGGGCGATCACGTCGTCCGGGGTGATGACGCAGATCTCCATGGTGCCGCCGTCCTCGGCCACGAACAGGTCGCCGGAGGAGGAGCCGGTGATGTTGTCGACGCCGGTGAGGGGAGGCGTCCCCGAGACCAGGGAGTCGTCGTAGGCCAGCTCGTAGGTGCTGTTGGCGAGGTTGAGCTGCCAGACCCGGTTGTCGCCCTTGGTGGTGAACCACACCGTGTCGTCGGCGTAGTGGCAGCCCTCGCCGCCGTTGAAGGACTTCGAGCCGGAGACCTGGGTGCGGGTGGAGGTCGGGGAGCCGTCCGGGTCGGGGACGTTCGCCCAGCTGAACGAGCCCGAGGTGGCGGAGCCGGCGACCATCACCTGGAGGGTGCCGGAGGAGAGGTCGCCCCAGGTGGTGGGGACGAAGCGGTAGAAGCGGCCGTTGGTCTCGTCCTCGGTGAGGTAGACGACCTGGCGGACCGGGTCGGCCGCCGCCGCCTCGTGCTTGAAGCGGCCCATCGCGTCCCGGCGGACGGCCGCGTTCACACCCCAGGGGTCCGTCTCGTAGACGTAGCCGAGCGAGACCTCCTCGCAGGACAGCCAGGTGTTCCACGGGGTCCTGCCGCCCGCGCAGTTGGTGCGGGTGTTGGCGAGGATGCGGTACGCGCCGGTGATCGCGCCGGCGGCGGAGAACTTCACCGCGCTCACCCCGCCGCCCGGGTTGATCTCCGAGTTCGAGACGTAGATCCAGCCGGAGCCGTCCGCGTAACAGGCGCCGCCGTCGGGGGCGTTGTGCCAGGTGTACGACGTTCCCGGGACGGTCTGGCCGGACCGGGCGATCACCCGGCTGGTGAAGCCGCTCGGCAGCCTGATGCCGTTGGCGTCCGGCGAACCGAGCGCTCCGTACGGGCCGGTGCCGGGCTGGGCCGGCGCGGCGTACGCGGCGCCGCGCCACAGGGTTCCGCCGAGGACGGCGGAGGACCCGCCGAGGACGACCGCACGCAGGACTGTACGACGTTCCACTCTCGCTCCAGGGGTGGAGACCGCCCCGCCGCCGGCCGGCGGCGGGGTCGTGCGGAGAGGGACGCTAGAAGGGCGGGGTTACCGCGCCCGGGGGCCTTGGGTTGACGGACCGTGGACAGGTCGTGACGGCACCGCACCGCCCTTTGGCCAAGGCTCGCCGTGCGGGCCCGCGGCGGGCGGGCTCCGGCGGGCGGGCGACGGCGCGGGGTGCCGTCCCGCTCCGCCTCGCTGTGCCGCGCCTGCCGCGCAGGCGCCCGGTGGTCAGTCCTTGCGGCCCGTCGCCGCCACCGTGACGCCGAGGCCGATCATGGTCATGCCGCCGATGCCGCCCACCATGGACAGCCGGCGCGGGGAGCGGGCGAACCAGCCGCGGGCGGTCGCCGCCGCCAGGCCCCAGACGCTGTCCGAGGCGAGCGCGATGGCGTTGAAGACCAGGCCGAGCAGCAGCATCTGCGCCGTGACGTGCCCGGCGCCCCGGTCGACGAACTGCGGCAGCACCGCGGCGAAGAACACGATGGTCTTGGGGTTGGTCACGCCGACCGCGAACCCCTCCCAGAACGTCCGCAGACCGCCCTGCGCCACCGTCGCCGCGTCGTCGGCGAACACGGACCGCAGCGACCCGCGGTCCCGCCACGCCCTGACGCCGAGGTACACGAGGTAGGCCGCCCCGGCGAGCTTGAGCAGCGTGAACAGCAGCACCGAACGCTCCACGACGGAGCCGACGCCGAGCGCCACGGCCAGCACCAGCACATAGGCGCCGGCGGTGTTGCCGGCCACCGTCGTCAGGGCGGCCCGGCGGCCCTGGGCGAGCGCCCGCCCGACGACGAACAGCACGCTGGGGCCGGGCACCACGATCAGCAGGAACGACATGGCCGCGAAGGCGAGAAGACGGTCGGAGGACACCATGCCCGCCATGGAAGCAGCGGGTGCCGCCCCCGGGCCAGCCGTTTTCCCGTGACCTCCGGCGCGACAGGCCCGAGGCCCGCCCGGAGTCCTCCTCCGGACGGGCCTCGGCGTGAGGTCCGGTCAGGCCGCGCGGACCTCGTACGTCGTCACCCGTACCGTCTCGTCGTCCAGGCACTGCCCGGAGGCGAGGTCGAACCGCTGCTTCAGCAGCGGGGACGCCACGAACGGACGGCCCTGGAGCGAGCCGGTCAGCCCGCGGGAGAGCACTCCCGCGCCGCTGAACGGGTCGCGGTTGTCGATCGCGTAGAGGGCGCCGCCGCGGTCCCGGAAGAGGGCCACCTGGCCGCCGTCCGGCAGCAGGGCCGCCACACCGCGCCCGGGGAGCAGTTGGTCGAGGTCGCAGACCGTGAACCAGCCGTCCGCCAGCTGGAGCTGGATCTTGAGGTCGGTCGTCTCGGGTGCCAGGGTCATCGCTGGGCGCTTCCTTCCAGGACGTCTGCCGTGTCGGTGGTGCGCATGCCGATGGAGAGCAGCGGCAGGTCGGGCTTGATCTGGTCACGCTCGGGGACGAAGCCGACGACCGGGTCGGGGGTGTCCGGAGCGTTCACGAAGGACACGAACCGGGCGAGCTTCTCCGGGTCGTTGATGGTGGTCGCCCACTCGTCGGCGTAGTGGGAGACGTGGTCCGTCATCAGGGACTCCAGCTCCTCGCAGATGCCGAGGGAGTCCTCCACGACCACGTCGCGCACGTGGTCCAGGCCGCCGGGGATCCGCTCCAGCCAGGTCGAGGTGCGTTCCAGCCGGTCGGCGGTGCGGATGTAGAACATCAGGAAGCGGTCGATCAGCCGGATCAGCCCGGCGTCGTCGAGGTCCTGGGCGAGCAGGTCCGCGTGGCGCGGGGTGGCGCCGCCGTTGCCGCCTACGTAGAGGTTCCAGCCGTTGGAGGTGGCGATGATGCCGAAGTCCTTCGACTGGGCCTCGGCGCACTCGCGGGCGCAGCCCGACACCGCCGACTTCAGCTTGTGCGGGGAGCGCAGGCCCCGGTAGCGCAGCTCCAGGTCGATCGCCATGCGGACGGAGTCCTGGACGCCGTAGCGGCACCAGGTCTGGCCGACGCAGGACTTCACCGTGCGCAGCGACTTGCCGTAGGCGTGGCCGGACTCGAAGCCGGCGTCGACCAGGCGGGTCCAGATCAGCGGGAGCTGCTCGACGCGGGCGCCGAACATATCGATCCGCTGACCTCCGGTGATCTTGGTGTAGAGGCCGAAGTCCCGGGCGATCTCGCCGATCACGATGAGGCCCTCGGGGGTGATCTCACCGCCGGGGATGCGCGGCACGACCGAGTACGAGCCGTTCTTCTGGAGGTTGGCGAGGAAGTGGTCGTTGGTCTCCTGCAGGGACGCCTGCTCGCCGTCCAGGACGTAGCCGCTGGCGCCGATGGTCGGGGCGAGGGAGGCGATGATCGAGCCGACGGCCGGCTTGCAGACGTCGCAGCCGTCACCGCCCCGGGCGTCGTCGCGGCCGTAGCGGTCGAGGAGGTCCTGGTAGGTGTTGATGCGCAGGGCGAGGACGATCTCGTACAGCTCCTCGCGGGTCTGCGCGAAGCAGCCGCACAGGCCCTTGTCGACCTCGACGCCGCTGGCCTCCAGCTCGGCGGTGACCAGCTGGCCGAGGACCTTGACGCAGGAACCGCAGCCGGTGCCGGCCTTGGTGCACTTCTTCACCTCGGGCACGGTCGTGCACTGGTGGTCGGTGACCGCGCCGCGGATGGCGCCCTTGGAGACGTTGTGGCAGGAGCAGATGATCGCCTCGTCCGGCAGCGCGGACGGGCCGAGCTGGGCGGGGGCGCCGGCCCCGGCGGGCAGCACCAGCGACTCGGGGGAGACCGGCGGGACCGAGCCGGTGAAGGCGCGCAGCGTGCCGTACGCCTCCGCGTCGCCGACCAGGATGCCGCCGAGGAGGGTGCCGTCGCGGCCGATGACCAGCTTCTTGTACAGGCCCGAGCGGGAGTCGGAGTAGACGACGTCCAGGCAGTCCTCGGTGGCGCCGTGCGCGTCGCCGAAGGAGGCGACGTCCACGCCGAGCAGCTTCAGCTTGGTCGACAGGTCGGCGCCGGTGAACGCCAGGTCCTCGGCCTCGTCGTCGGCGATCGCGGCGGCGGCCGTCAGGGCCTGCTCGTAGCCGGGGGCGACCAGGCCGTACACCCGGCCGTCGGAGGCCAGCGCGCACTCGCCGATCGCGAAGACGTGCGGGTCGTTCAGTGACCGGCACCGCTCGTCCACCGCGATGCCGCCGCGCTCGCCGACCGTCAGGCCGCAGTCGCGGGCCAGCTGGTCGCGGGGGCGCACACCGGCGCTGAACACCACCAGGTCGGTGGCGAGTTCGGAACCGTCGGAGAGCTTCATGCCGGTGACGACGCCCCGGTCGTCGACGACGATCTCCTGCGTGCCCACACCCGTGTGCACGCTCAGGCCCATGTCCTCGATGGTGCGCAGCAGCGCGGCGCCGCCGCCCTCGTCGACCTGCACCGGCATCAGCCGGGGCGCGAACTCCACGATGTGGGAGGTCAGTCCGAGGCCCTTGAGTGCGCCGGCCGCCTCCAGGCCGAGCAGTCCGCCGCCGACCACCGCGCCCGTCGTGGCGCTCTTCGCGTACTCCTCGATCGCGAGCAGGTCCTCGATGGTGCGGTAGACGAAGCAGCCGGTGGCGTCCTTGTTCGGGACCGGCGGCACGAACGGGAAGGAGCCGGTGGCCAGGACCAGGACGTCGTACTCGAAGACCTCGCCCGACTCGGCGGTGACCTTGCGGGCCTCGCGGTCGACGGTCAGCGCCGGGTCGCCGATGCGCAGCTCGATGCCGTGCCGCTCGATGAACTCCATGTCCGTCATGGACAGGTCCTCGGGCGTCTTGCCGGAGAAGTACGAGGTGAGGGCGACGCGGTCGTAGGCGGGACGCGGCTCCTCGCACAGCACGACCACGCGGTGCGTGGCGGTCAGACCGCGCTCGGCGAGCGCTTCGAGGAAGCGCTGGCCGACCATGCCGTGGCCGACGAGCACGATCGTGGGGGTGGCCCCCGGGGTGGCGGTCATCAGGAGCCTCCGTCGTTGGTGAGCAGGTGGAGCAGGGGTGCGCCGTCGGAAGGGAGCGGCTCTGCTCCCTCCCAGGCGCGGGCGAGCGCGCCGACCGTGCCGAGTTCGCCGACGAGGACCCCGCCGACGACGCGGTCCTCGCGGACCACGACCTTGCGGTAGGTGCCCCGGGTGGCGTCGGTGAGCTGGACGACGTCGTCGCCGGGGAGCGCCTCGGTCTCGCCGAACGCGGCGAGGTCGAAGGCGTTGAGGCCGAAGGCGCCGGGGTCGGACGCGCCGGGGTCGGACGCGCCGGGGTCGGACGCGCCGGTCCCGTGCAGCGTCAGCCGGGTCAGCGCCCGGGTGCCGGTGTAGCGGGCGCGGGCGTCGCCGGCGAGCAGCTCGGCCAGCGCGTCGGCCTGTTCCAGGGCCGGGGTGGCGAGCCCGTAGAGGGTGCCGTCGTGCTGGGCGCAGTCGCCGATCGCCCGGATGTGCGGGTCGGAGGTGCGCAGTTCGTCGTCGACCAGGACGCCCTTGTGCACGGCGAGACCGGCCTCCTTGGCGAGGCCCACCTTCGGGTGCACCCCGCAGGCCAGCACCACCAGGTCGGCGCCGAGGGCGTAGCCGTCGGCCATCTCCACCGAGCGGACCGCGCCGCCGACGCAGCGCACGTCACGCACCCGGCACTCGGTGTGCACCTCGACGCCCAGGTCCTTCAGGTGCCGCAGGACCAGCTTGGAGGCGCCCGGGTCGAGCTGGCGCTCCATGAGCCGCTCGGACTGCTGGGCGAGCACGACCTGGGCGCCGCGCACGGCGAGCGCCCGGGCCGCGGAGACACCGAGCAGTCCGCCGCCGATGACGACGGCCCGCACACCCGGCCGGACCGCCTTGGACAGGCCCAGGCAGTCGTCCATGGTGCGGAACGCGTGCACGCCCTCGGGCAGCTCGTGGTCGGCCGTGAACAGTCCGCGCAGCGGCGGCAGCACCGGGTTGGAGCCGGTCGCCAGGACCAGCGTGTCGTATGCGATCTTCGAGCCGTCCGCGCACTCGACGACCCGCCCGTCCCGGTCGATGCCGGTGACCCGGGTGCGGAGCAGTCCGTCCGGGGTGGGCAGCGCGATCACCTCGGGGGCGTACCGCCCGGCCAGCACCTCGGCGAGCAGGACCCGGTTGTAGGGCCGGTGCTCCTCCTCGCCGATCAGCAGCGCGGGCGTGCCGAGCTCGCCGAGCCGCCGGGCGAGCCGTACGCCCGCGAGGCCGGCGCCGATCACCACCACACGCGTATTCGAGGTCATGCCAATGAGCGTGCGGTGCGGGTGTTACCCGACCGCATCACGTCTGTTTCACGCGGGGAACTCTGCCCTCAGCGAGGCCCCGGAGCGGGTGTGAGGGTTCCCGGCGCGGGGCCGGGGCGGGCTGTGAGGAGGGGGTGCCGGGGCCGGCCGACCTCAGAAAGCCCTCAGGTAGTTGGACACGGCATGTATCCCGTCCTTAAGGTCCGGACCATGCCAGACATATCGCTGACCGTGCTCGTCGTCCTCTGCCTCGCGGCGTTCGCGGCCGGCTGGATCGACGCCGTGGTCGGCGGCGGCGGACTGCTGCTGCTCCCCGCGCTGCTGCTGGGCCTGCCCTCCGGCACGCCCGCCGCCCACGCGCTCGGCACCAACAAGGCCGTCGCCATCGTCGGCACCTCGGCCGCCGCCGTGACCTACGCCCGCAGGGCCCCCGTCGACGTCCGCACCGCCGTACGCATCGGCGTGGCCGCGCTGGCCGGGTCCTCGGGCGGGGCGTTCCTGGCCGCCGGGATGAGCACCGAGGTCCTCAAGCCGGTGATCATGGTGGTGCTGCTCGCGGTCGGCGCCTTCGTCATCCTGCGCCCCGCCTTCGGCACCGCCCCGGCGGCCGGCCCCGCCTCCCGGCGCCGGATCCTCGCCGCGATCGGCCTCGCCGGCCTCGGCATCGGCTTCTACGACGGACTGATCGGCCCCGGCACCGGCACCTTCCTCGTGCTGACCCTCACCGCGGTCCTCCATCTCGACCTGGTCTCCGCCTCCGCCACCGCCAAGATCGTCAACTGCTGTACCAACGCGGGCGCCCTCGCCACCTTCGCCTGGCAGGGCGCGGTGCTGTGGCAGCTGGCCGGCGTGATGGCCCTGTTCAACCTCGCGGGCGGCACCCTCGGCGCCCGCACGGCCCTGAAGAAGGGCAGCGGGTTCGTCCGCATCGTCCTGCTGACGGTGGTGTTCGCCCTGGTCGCGAACCTGGCGTACGGGCAGTGGGTGGCGTAGGCCCAGCCGCCGAGCCGAGCCGAGCCGAGCCGAGCCGAGCCGAGCCGAGCCGAGCCGAGCCGAGCCGAGCCGAGCCGAGCCGAGCCGAGCCGAGCCGAGCCGAGCCGAGCTGAGCCGGGCCGGGCCGGGCCGGGCCGAGCCGAGCCGAGCCGGGCCGGGCCGAGCTGAGCCGGGCCGAGCCGAGCCGAGCCGAGCCGAGCCGGGCGGGCCGAGCTGAGCCGAGCCGAGCCGGGCCGAGCTGAGCCGAGCCGAGCCGGGCCGAGCCGAGCTGGGCCGGGCCGGGCCAAGCCGGGCAGGGCAGAGGTGAGCCGGGCCAAGCCGGGCAGGGCCGGGCTGAGCCAAGCCGAGCCGGGCCGGGTCGGGCCGGAGCCTTCGCCGCGCCCGGGTCGTGCCCCGGGCCGGGTCCCGGCGTCAGCGGCTGCCCGTCAGGTGGGCGAAGACGACCACGTTGCCCCGGTAGCCGGTGGCGCGCGAGTAGCCGCCGCCGCAGGTGATCACCCGCAGCTCGGGCCGCCGCGCCGCGCCGTAGACCTTCTCGTCGGGGAAGTCCCGCGCGTCGTACACCTCCACGGAGTCGACCGTGAAGACGGCCGTGCCGCCGTCGCCGCGGTCCACCTCCACCGTGGCGCCCTTGCGCAGGGCGCCGAGGCGGTAGAAGACGGCGGGCCCGTCGGCGTTGTCGACGTGCCCCGCGACGATCGCGGTGCCCGTCTCGCCGGGCGTGGTGCCGGCCTCGTACCAGCCGGCCAGGCCGGGCCGCTCGGCGGGCGGGACGTCGAGACTGCCGGAGGCGGTGAGGCCGAGGCCCGTCAGGGGGGCGTCCACCCGGATCGAGGGGACGCGGATCCGGCGTGGCGGGGACGGCGGCAGCGCGGGCGCGGCGGCCGGCTCGCGGTCGGCGGGCTCGGCCTGCGCCTGGGCGGCGGACGGCTGCGGCGGGGCGTGCCCGGCGGCGCCGCTGCCGAGCAGCCAGGCCCCGGAGCACAGGGCGGCCACGGTGACGGCCGCTATCGCGGTGTTGCTGCATCGGCGCACGCGAGCCTCCTTCACGGACCCCGGTCCCCCTCCGGGCCGCGAGGGGCATCGGACCCGGAGGGGGAGGGGACATGCGGTACCGGCGGGACGGACAGCGGAGGGTGTCCGTCAGATCCCATCGCCTCTCGCCCGGCGATGCAGGAGCCAGGTACCGCCCGCGGCGGCGACGGCGAGAGCCGCCACACCGGCCGCGGTCTGCACGGGATCGGGGCCCAAGGCACCACCGACCCCCGTCTTCACACTTCCTCGCGGATGCACCGGCTGCCGCTGCGAGGTCAGCGTCACCACCAGGTCACCCGTCACCTTCCGCCCGCCCCCGGCACAGGCCGCGGTGATCTCGTACGTCCCCGGCTGCGCGCTCGGCGGCACCCGGAACTGTCCGATCGCGTCCCGCTCGTGGGCGCTCGGCGCCAGCGTGAACGCCCCCGCGCCGACCGCGCCGGCGTCGCCCTGCGCCGTACCGCCGTCCGCGCAGGCCGACGTGTTCACGGTGACCCGGTCGCCCGGCACCACCGAGGACGGGTACACCTCCAGGCCGCCGGTCCCGGCGCTGTGGGCGGGCGCGGTGAGCAGCCCCGTGGCGGCGACGGCGAGTGCGCTCCCGGACAGCAGGCGGGCGGTACGGCGCATCGGCGCTCCTTCGGGCTCAGCGGTGGCGGCTGCCCTTCCGAGGTAAGTGGCAGCGGCCCCCGCACGCTTCCTGAGACGCCGTCAGAATTGGGGTGAACGGGTGTCGGACGGACCGGACCGCGCACCGTCGCCGATGCCGTTTCAGCAGGTCAAGGGCGGCGTGCCGGAGTGCCGGGGAAAAGAACCCGAAGGGAGCGGGGCGCGCGTGTGAACGGGTGACCCGGGACTCGTCCGGGCCGGGGCTTGACCTCAAGAAAGCTTGAGGTACGAGGCTGTGGCGCATGCAGACCAACAGCGCGCACGCGCCCCTGAACGTCGCCGTCGTCATCGGCAGCAACCGCCACGGCCGCTTCGGCCCGGTCGTCGCCGACTGGATCCTGGACCACGTCCGCGCCCGCGAGGACCTCGTGCCCGAGGTCGTCGACGTCGCCGGGATCGACCTGCCCACGTCCTTCGCCCGCACCCCCGAGGCGGCCGAGGCCCTCACCGGCGTCACCCCGAAGCTGGCCCGCGCCGACGCGTTCGTCGTCCTGACCCCCGAGTACAACCACTCCTTCCCGGCGGGCCTGAAGAACCTCATCGACTGGCACTACGGCGAGTGGCGCGCCAAACCCGTCGCCGTGGTCTCCTACGGCGGCCTCGCGGGCGGCCTGCGCGCCACCGAACACCTGCGGCAGGTCTTCGCCGAGCTGCACGCCGTCACCGTCCGGGACACCGTCTCCTTCCACAACGCCGGCGGCTCCTTCGACGACTCCGGCCGGCTCAGGGACCCCTCGGGACCGGACGCCGCGGCCAAGGCGATGCTCGACCAACTCGTCTGGTGGGGAAGCGCGTTGCGCGAGGCCAAGGAGCGCCGGCCCTACGCGGCCTGACCCGCCGCCAGGCCCTTCTGACGGATCTCCGCGTCCGACGGATCTCCGCGGCGGCGAGTCGCCCGGCACGCACGCCAGAGCCCTACGGATGCTCGGTGTCCCACGCCGTCCGCGCCGCCGTGATCGCCGGCTTGTGGTCCCGGGACCAGTCCGCGAGCGCGGAGATCATCCCCGAGAGGCTGCTCCCCATCGGGGACAGCCGGTACTCCACCTGCGGCGGCAGGGTCGGGTGGACGATCCGCTCCACGAGCCCGTCCCGGCACAGCCGTTTGGTGGTCAGCGACAGCATCCGCTGCGAGATCCCCGGCACCGCCCGCTCCAACTCGCCGTACCGGCGGCTGCCCTTGGCCAGCTCCACGACCACCAGCACCGTCCACCGGTCGCCCAGCCGGTCCAGCACCTCGCGGATGCCGCAGTCGTCGTCGCCGCACGGCCCCGGCGGCGGTACCTCGCCTACCTGGGAACTTACGGCGGTGTTCGGGGCTGACACGAAAGTGCCTCCTTATGCGACCGCCCGACTCGGCGGATGCTCGGGGTTGTTCGTACACGGGGTCAACACAAGGACGGCTCGGATGATTCTCGTCACCGGTGTTTCCGGCGCCCTCGGCAGGCTCGTGCTCCAGGGACTCACGGCGCTCGACGGAACCGACGTGGTGGCCGGCACCCGCCACGGCGACGGCACCACCGCCCGCCGCGTCGACTTCGACGACCCGGCGAGCCTGGCCACGGGCTTCGCCGGGGTCGACGTACTGGTGATGATCTCGGCCGGATACGCGGAGGACGACGTCGTCATGGCCCGGCACGGCGCGGTCGCCGACGCGGCGGCGGCCGCGGGGGTGCGCCAGGTGATCTACACCAGCCTGGCGGGGTCCGGCGAGCGCACCACGCTCGCCCTCGCGCACCGGTGGACGGAGGCCCGGCTGGCGGCCGGCCCCTTCGACACCACCGTCCTGCGCAACGGCCTCTACGCCGAACTGCTCGGCGCCCTGTCGGCGGGGGCCGCGGCCGAGGCGGCCGGGACGGGGGTGTTCGCCGCCGCGTTCGGCCAGGGGCGCATGTCGGTCGTGGCCCGGCAGGACCTCGCCGACGTCGCCGTACGGGTCGCCGCCGAGGCGGACGGCGCCCTGGCCGCCGGCGGACCCGGCCGGCACGCGGGGCGGACGTACGAACTGGAGGGGGTCACCGCGCTGGGCGGCGAGGACGTGGCCGGCCTGCTGGGCGGGCGGTACGGCGGTCCGGTCGCGTACCGTCCGCTCTCCCTCACCGAGGCGCGCTCGGGGCTCGCGGGGCAGGGGCTGGAGGACTACCAGGTCACCCACACCCTGTCCCTGCTCTCCAACACGGGCGCCGGCTTCCTCCGGGCGCGGGACTCCGACCTGCCGGGGCTGCTGGGCGCGGCGCCCCGTCCGGTGGGCGACCTGGTGGCGGAGGCCGCCCGAGGAGCCTGACCGTGGACGGCGGCCCCCAAGTTCCAGGGAAGCGTGGTCAGTTCACCCCGACCGCGCTCCAGGCCGCCCCCACCGCCGCGTACTCCGTGCCGCCCGCGCCGTAGAGGTCCTTCGCGGCGCTCAGGGTCGCCGTGCGCGCGCCCGCGTAGTTCGTCGACGACGTCATGTAGACGGTCAGAGCCCGGTACCAGATCGCGCCCAACCTGTCCCGGCCGATCCCCGTCACCGTGGAGCCGTCGCAGGTCGGCGAGTTGTGCGCGACCCCGCCGATCGTCCGCGCACCGCTGCCCTCCGCCAGCAGATAGGCGAAGTGGTTGCCGATGCCCGAGGAGTGGTGGACGTCGAGCGAGGCGGTCTTCGTGGTCCAGCAGTCCTGCGAACTGCCGTCCGCGCTCGGCCGGTCCATCCGGCGCAGCGCCTCGCGCCCCAGCCCGTCCCGGACGGTCTTCTCGCCGATCAGATAGTCCCCGGGGTCCGAGGCGTTCGCCGCGTGGAACTCCACCAGCGTGCCGAAGACATCCGACGTCGCCTCGTTGAGGCCCCCGGACTCACCCGAGTACGTCAGCGCCGCCGTCTTCGAGGTCACGCCGTGCGTCATCTCGTGGCCCGCCACGTCCAGGGAGACCAGCGGTCCGAGGGTCGTCCCGTCGCCGTCGCCGTAGGTCATGCAGAAGCAACCGTCGTCCCAGAAGGCGTTGTTGTAGCGGTTGCCGTAGTGCACCCGGTTGTAGGAGCCCTTGCCGTCGCCCGCGATGCCTTCGCGTCCGTGCACGGACGCGAAGTAGTCCCAGGTGGTGTCGGTGCCGTACTGCGCGTCCACGGCGACCGTCGCGCGGTTCGCCGCCGTGCCGGTGCCCCAGTGGTTGTCGGCGTCCGTGAAGACCGTCGCGGGGGCCCGGGTGAGGCAGACCGTGCCGAGCAGGCAGAGGTCGGACCGGCCGGCCGCGTCACCCGTCCAAGTGCCGCCCCGGGAGGCGTCCTTGAGCTGGTACGCCGATCCCGAGAGGGTCGTGTCCAGGGACACCGTGCCGCCGTACAGGGACTTGCCGTCGCCGGACGCCGTCTCCAGGGTGTCCCAGGCGTCGAGCTGCGCGCCGGAGCGGGCGTCGGTCAGTACGGTCCGTCCGACCGGGTTGCCCCGCCCGTCCCGGGCGACGGCCTCGGTCCGCCAGGCTAGCTTCGGCGCGCCGTGCAGGGCGTCGACCACCAGCCTTGTTTTCGCGGTGAGTTGACGCAGGGCCTCGCCGAGGTGGGCGGCGCGGGTCGCGGAGAGCGCGGGACTCACCCCGGCGGCCGGGACGACGGACCCCCGCACCGCCCGCGAGGCGGCCCGGTAGTTCCCGTCCGGGTCGAGGTGGACGACGAAGTCGCCGCCCAGCACCGGGAGTCGGCGGTAGGTCCGGTCGTAGCGCACATGCTGGCTGCCGTCGCTGTCGACGACGACGTCCCGGACCTCGGTGTCCTGCCCGGCGGTCAGTCCGAGGGCGGCCGCGTGGTCGGTGAGGGCGCGGGCCGCGTTCTCGACGGCGGCGGCGCGGGTGGGGGTTTCGGCGGCGCCGGCGGCCGGGACGAGCGTCGCGGCGAGCAGGCCGGCGGCGGTGACGGCCGCCGCGGCGACGGCGGGACGGGAACCTCGGACGTGCGGCCGTATCCGGCTCATGGAACTCCTCGGGGACACGCCAGGACAGGGGCGCGGGGTGTGGGGGGCGATCTTGTCCTGCGATTCAAGGGGCCATGACATATCGGTGGCCAGGGCCGTCCCGTGGAGATGTGTGAGAGGACAGAATCGTTTCTGTGACCCTCTCGTTCTTCGTCTACGGCACCCTCCGCCCCGGAGAGCCCAACCACCACGCCTTCCTCCGCGGCCGCACGCTCACGGAGGAACCGGCCACCCTGCCCGGCGCCCTGCTCTACGACGGCCCCGGCTACCCCTACCTCGTGGAGGAACCCGGCGCCCGGGTCCACGGCGACCTGGTCACGGCCCGCCCCGAGGAGTACCCGGCGCTGCTCATATCGCTGGACCGGCTGGAGGAGTTCACCCCGGGAGACCCGCGCAACCTCTACGAACGGGTCGAACGGGAGGTGACCACCGGCACGGGCCGCACCCGCGCCTGGGTGTACCTGGCCGCCCCCGCGATCGCCGCCCGCCTACGGGCGCACGGCACGGTCATCGAGAGCGGCGACTGGTCCCTACGACGCTGAACCTGCGCCGACGCCGACGGGCTCGGCCGAATCGGCCCCGGCGTAACCGGAGTTCGCGACCGCCTCCACGCGCACCGCGCACGACTTGAACTCCGGCATCCGCGACGTCGGGTCCAGCGCCGGGTTGGTCAGGGTGTTCGCGCGGCCCTCGCCCGCCCAGTGGAACGGCATGAAGACCGTGTCGGGCCGGATCGCGGTCGTGATGCGGGCCGGCGCCACCGCCCGCCCGCGGCGGGAGACCACCGCCACCGGGTCGCCCTCGGCCGCCCCGAGCCGCGCCGCCAGCCGCGGGTGCAGCTCCACGAACGGGCCCGGAGCCGCCGCGTTCAGCTCGTCCACCCGGCGGGTCTGCGCCCCGGACTGGTACTGCGACACCACCCGCCCGGTCGTCAGCAGCACCGGGTACTCGTCGTCCGGCTCCTCGGCCGTCGCCCGGTGTGCCACGGGCGCGAACCGGGCCCGCCCGTCCGGCGTGGCGAACCGGTCGAGGAAGAGCCGCGGAGTCCCGGGGTGGACCGCCTCCTGTGCCGGGCACGGCCAGAACACCCCGTTCTCCTCGGCGAGCCTGCGGTAGGTGATCCCCGAGTAGTCGGCGAGGCCGCCCGCGCTGGCCCGGCGCAACTCCTCGAAGACCTCCTCCGCGTCCGTCGGGAAGCCCTTCTCCACCCCGAGCCGGCCGGCCAGTTCGTGCATGACCTCCAGGTCGCTGCGGATGCCCTCGGGCGCGGTGATCGCCCGGCGGCGCAGCAGCACCCGCCCCTCCAGGTTGGTCGTCGTGCCCGTCTCCTCCGCCCACTGCGTCACCGGCAGCACGACGTCCGCCAGCGCCGCCGTCTCCGAGAGCACCACGTCACAGACGGCGAGGAAGTCGAGCGACTTGATCCGCTCCTCGATGTGCGCGGCACGCGGCGCCGACACCACCGGGTTGGACCCCATCAGCAGCAGCGCGCGGATGTCCGTGCCGAGCGCGTCCAGCAGCTCGTACGCACTGCGCCCCGGACCCGGCAGCGAGTCGGGGTCGACGCCCCACACCCCGGCGACATGGCGCCGCGCCTCGGGGTCGTCCAGCTTGCGGTACCCGGGCAACTGGTCGGCCTTCTGGCCGTGTTCGCGCCCGCCCTGCCCGTTGCCCTGGCCGGTGAGGCAGCCGTAGCCGGACAGCGGGCGGCCCGCCCGGCCGGTCGCCAGGCAGAGGTTGATCCAGGCGCCCACCGTGTCGGTGCCCTTGGACTGCTGCTCCGGGCCGCGCGCGGTGAGCACCATCGCCGCCTCCGGCTCGCAGAACATCCTTACCGCTTCCCGCAGTTCGGGCACGGACACCCCGGTGATCCGCTCCACGTACTCGGGCCAGTGGGCCAGCGCCTCCGCGCGGGCCTCCTCCCAGCCGGTGGTCCGCTCGCGGATGTACTCCTCGTCCGTGCGCCCCTCGGCGACGACCAGGTGCAGCAGCCCCAGCGCCAGCGCCAGGTCCGTGCCGGGCCGCGGCGCCAGGTGCAGATCGGCCTGCTCGGCGGTCCGAGTGCGGCGCGGGTCGACGACGATCAGGGTGCCGCCGTTCTCCCGCAGCTCGTGGAAGTACCGCATCGACGGCGGCATCGTCTCGGCCGGGTTGGAGCCGACGAGGATCACACAGCCCGTCCTCGGGATGTCCTCCAGCGGGAACGGCAGCCCGCGGTCCACACCGAACGCCTTCATCCCGGCGGCCGCGGCGGACGACATGCAGAAGCGGCCGTTGTAGTCGATCTGCGAGGTGCCGAGCACCACCCGGGCGAACTTGCCAAGCGTGTACGCCTTCTCGTTGGTCAGACCGCCGCCGCCGAAGACCCCGCACGCGTCCGGGCCGTGCTCCGCCCGCGTCCGGCCCAGCTCCGCGGCGATCCGGTCCAGGGCCTCCTCCCAGGAGGCCGGCACCAGAGTCCCCTCGCGGCGCACCAAGGGCGAGGTGAGACGGACGCTCGACGACAGCACCTCGGGCGCCGTACGGCCCTTGCCGCACAGCGCGCCCCGGTTCACCGGGAAGTCCGCACGCTCGCCGACCTCGACCGTGCCGTCCGGTACGGGCGTCAGATTCATCCCGCACTGCAGGGCGCAGTAGGGACAGTGCGTGGGCGTGACGGTGTTCTGCATACCGTCCAGCGTGCTTCGGCCGTGTTACGTGCCGTGTCCGCGGTTTGTTACGCCGAGTCGACGGCGATCTCCCCGCCCGCCCCCGTCCGCGGTGAGGCGCCCGCCCGTCCCGCCCTTCACCGCCCGGCGGCCAGGGCGTCCCCCACGCCCGGCTCGCGCGGCCCGAGGAAGCGGGGATCGGGCCGCAGCACCACGTCCAGCGCCGCCTTGCCCGCCGCGAGGACCTCCCGGGTGCCGCCGTAGTACCAGGTGGAGTCGTGCCGCTCGTCCACGCCGACGCCGTACGAGGTGACCCCCGCCGCCTCGCACAGGGCCACCGCCCGCCGGATGTGGAAGCCCTGGCTGATCAGCACGGCCTCGTCCACCCCGAAGATCTTCTTCGCGCGGATGCAGGAGTCCCAGGTGTCGAAGCCCGCGTAGTCGCTGACGATCCTGGCGTCCGGCACGCCGTGCCGGGTCAGGTAGCCGCGCATCGCGTCCGGCTCGTCGTAGTCCGTACGGCTGTTGTCGCCGGTGACCAGGACGACCTTCACCCGCCCCGCCCGGTACAGCTCCGCCGCCGCGTCCAGGCGGTGCGCGAGGTACGGGGACGGCTCGCCCTGCCACAGGCCCGCGCCGAAGACCACGGCGACGTCGGTGCGCGGCGCGTCGGCGAGCGTGCGCAGACGGTCGCCCGTGGACAGGCGCATCCAGGTCGCCGGGAGCAGTGCCAGCACGCACGCCGCCATCAGCGCCTGCGCCAGCCGGCGCCGTCCGGTCCGGGTGCGGGGCAGGCGGGGGCGGCGGATCCTCATACGGTGCAGGACGCCCCGGGCGGGGCCCCGGTTGCGTGGTGGGGGCTGCTCACATCGGGGTACCCGGTGCGGTGAACCCGTGGAAAACACCCGTGACGCCCGTGCAACGGAGCGGCAACCTCGGCCCTCCACCATCGGTTCATGACGGCGTCGAAACACCTTCACGACGAGTCCACGTCCCTCGACAGTACGGCGACCCTCATGAACCGGATCAGCAGCCAGCTCGCCAGCCAGCTCAGCCTCGTCTCGCTCGACGGCCGGCGCCGCGCCACCCAGCCCCCGCTCGTGGTCGTGGCCCACGGCAGCCGCGACCCCCGGGCCCTCAGCACCGTCCGCGGACTCCTTCAGCGGGTCCGCGAGGCCCGGCCGGGGCTGGACGTGCGGCTCGGCCACATCGAACTGAACGCGCCGCTCCTGCCGGACACGCTCGCGGAACTCGACTCCGACGAGGCCGTGCTGGTGCCGTTGCTGCTCAGCCGCGGCTACCACGTCAAGCGGGACATCCCGGAGATGGCCGCCGGGTCCGGGGTACGGGCCCGGGTGGCCGACGCGCTGGGGCCCCACCCCTACCTGGTCGAAGCCCTCCGCGACCGGCTCGACGAGGCCGGCTGGGGGCGGACGCCGGGCACGGCGGTGGTGCTGGCCGCGGCCGGGTCCCGGGACCCGGAGTCCCGCACGGACACCGGACGTACGGCCTCCCTGCTCTCGGAGCGGCTGGGTGTGCCGGTTCTCACGGCGTACGCCAGCACGGCCGGGCCCACGGTGCCGGAGGCCGTCGAGCGGCTCCGCTCCCTCGGGCACCGGCGGATCGCCGTGGCCTCGTACTTCACCGCGCCCGGCCGCTTCGCGACGGAGTGCGCGGCGCAGGCCCCCTGGATCGTCTCGGCCCCCCTGGGCACCCACCCGGCGATGGCCCGCCTCCTCCTGCACCGCTACGACCGCTGCCTGCCGGACCGAATGAACGCCGCAGCATGACCGCGCCGCGGCCCACCAGCCACGCAGTTCCCCGCGCCCCTGGAAGGTCGGCCGCGGCGCCGTCGTGGTTGTTCGCGCAGTTCCCCGCGCCCCTGGAAGGTCGGCCGCGGCGCCGTCGTGGTTGTTCGCGCAGTTCCCCGCGCCCCTGGGTGGGTGGGGGCGGGTGTGGGTTGGTCGGTGGGCGGTCGGTGGGGGCCGAGGGCGCGAGGTGTGGCTTCTGAGGGGCGCGGGGAACTGCGCGACCAGCCACAACGCGCCCGCAGGTGAACGAGGAACTCCCGGTGCGCCTGGGGTCCGGGGGCGAGGGGCGTTGTTTTTAGGGGCGCGGGGAACTGCGCGATCGGCCGCCGCGTGCCCGCGGGCGAACGACGGGCAGGGGCGCCGCCGCTTAGGGTCGACGCATGGCGCACGAGAACCACACCCCACCCGTTGGTTACGACCCGACGTCAGTCGCCCGCTGGGCGCAGGAGCCCGACAAGCGCCCAGGACGCACCGCGTTCCAGCGCGACCGGGCAAGGGTGCTGCACTCCTCGGCGCTCCGCAGACTCGCCGGAAAGACGCAGGTCGTCACCCCCGGCACCCGGAGCCAGGCATGGGACGCCAGCCCACGGACCCGCCTCACCCACTCCCTGGAGTGCGCCCAGGTAGGCCGAGAACTCGGCGAAGCCCTCGGCTGCGACCCCGACCTCGTGGAGGCCGCCTGCCTCTCCCACGACCTGGGCCACCCCCCCTTCGGCCACAACGGAGAACACGCGCTCAACGAGTTCGCCGAGGACATCGGCGGTTTCGAGGGCAACGCCCAGTCACTGCGCCTGCTCACCCGCATCGAACCCAAGCGCTTCACCCCGGAGGGCTCCGTCGGGCTCAACCTCACCCGCGCCACCCTCGACGCCGCCACCAAGTACCCCTGGCCCCGCGGCGCCCACCCCACCGACCCGGCCTCCCCGAAGTTCGGCGTCTACGACGACGACCGGCCGGTCTTCGACTGGGTCCGCGAGGCCGCACCCGGCACCCGCGCCACCTTCGAGGCACAGGTCATGGACTGGTCCGACGACGTGGCGTACTCCGTGCACGACGTCGAGGACGGCCTGCACGCGGGCCATGTCGACCCCAACTGCCTGCACGCCGAGCCGGAGCGCCGGGCCGTGTTCGAGGTGGCCGTCGGCCGGTACGTACCCGAGGACACCGACCCCGCCGAACTCGCCGAGGCCCTCGACCGGCTCCAGGACCAGCCCTGGTGGCCGCACGGCTACGACGGCACCGCGGCCGCGCAGGCCAGGCTGAAGGACGCCACCAGCCAGCTCATCGGCCGGTTCTGCCTGGCCGCCGAGCGCGCCACCCGCGCCGCGTACGGCGGCGGCCGGCTCACCCGCTACGGCGCCGAACTCGTCGTACCGCGCGAGACCCGGCTGGAGTGCGCCGTACTGAAGGCCGTCGCCGACCGGTACGTCATGCAGCGCGCCGAGCAGGAGCGGCTCCGCGCCGACCAGCGGATCGTGGTGGCCGAACTCGCCGAGGCGCTCACCGCGCGCGCACCGGAGGGACTGGACCCGCAGTTCCGGGCGCTGTTCGACGCGGGCCCCGACGACCGGGCGCGCAAGCGGGTGATCGTGGACCAGATCGCGTCCCTCACCGACGCCTCGGCCCGTTCGCTTCACATGCGCCTGACGGGGCACCCGTGAACAACGGGGGGACACGACTGGGCACGAGCGAAGCGAAACAAACTCGAATGTGACCCTCCGTGGCCTGATCGGGCCACTCCCTCTTCCCCCATCACACTCCGTGCGGGACGCTCCCATGTGGCGGCACCCTTACGAGGAGGCATCAAGTGGTCGACGCGGATCAGACATTCGTCATCGTCGGAGGCGGACTCGCCGGCGCGAAGGCGGCCGAGACGCTGCGGGCGGAGGGCTTCACGGGCCGGGTGATACTGATCAGCGACGAACGCGACCACCCCTACGAGCGCCCACCGCTGTCCAAGGGCTACCTCCTCGGCAAGGAGGAGCGCGAGAGCGTCTTCGTGCACGAGCCCGCCTGGTACGCGCGCAACGACATCGAACTGCACCTCGGCCAGACCGTCGACGCCATCGACCGCACGGCGAAGACCGTCCGCTTCGGCGAGGACGGCACCGTCGTCCACTACGACAAACTGCTGATCACGACCGGCGCCGAGCCCCGCAGGCTGGACATCCCCGGCACCGACCTGGCCGGCGTCCACCATCTGCGCCGGCTCGCGCACGCCGAGCGGCTCAAGGGCGTGCTGGCCGCCCTCGGCCGGGACAACGGCCACATCGTGATCGCCGGGGCCGGCTGGATCGGCCTGGAGGTCGCCGCGGCCGCCCGGGAGTACGGCGCCGAGGTCACCGTCGTCGAGGCGGAGCCGACCCCGCTGCACGGCGTGCTCGGCCCGGAGCTGGGCCAGCTCTTCGCCGAACTCCACCGCGAGCACGGGGTGCGCTTCCACTTCGGGGCGCGGCTCACCGAGATCGCCGGACAGGACGGGGTGGTCCTGGCCGCCCGCACCGACGACGGCGAGGAGCACCTGGCGCACGCCGTGCTCGCCGCGATCGGCGCCGCGCCCCGCACCGGGCTCGCCGAGGCCGCCGGGCTGGAGCTGGCCGCCCGCGAGCACGGCGGCGGCATCGCCGTCGACGAGCGGCTGCGCACCTCCGACCCCGACATCCACGCCGCCGGCGACGTCGCGTCCTTCCCGCACGCCCTGTTCGGCACCGCCCTGCGGGTCGAGCACTGGGCCAACGCCCTCAACGGCGGCCCGGCCGCGGCCCGCGCCATGCTCGGCCGGGACGGCGCCTACGACCGGGTCCCCTACTTCTTCTCCGACCAGTACGACCTCGGCATGGAGTACTCGGGCTGGGCGCCCCCCGGTTCCTACGACGAGGTCGTGATCCGCGGGGACGCCGGCAAGCGCGAGTTCATCGCCTTCTGGCTGAAGGAGGGCCGGGTGCTCGCCGGGATGAACGTGAACGTGTGGGACGTCACAGAGCCCGTCCAGCGGCTGATCCGGACCGGCGTCCGGGTGACCGCGGAGGCCCTGGCCGACCCGCACACCGCGCTGGACGGCCTCGCGCCGTAGCGGGCGAGAGGTCCGCGACGGTCGCCGGTCGGCCGACGGGAGTGTCCGTCCTGCCCCGTAGAATCACCTCGTGGCAGGACGGATCAACGACGAGGACGTGAAGGCGGTTCGGGACGCGGTCCCGATCGACGCCGTGGTGTCCGAGTACCTCCAGCTGCGCAACGCGGGCGGCGGCAACCTCAAGGGGCTGTGCCCGTTCCACGACGAGAAGTCGCCCTCCTTCCAGGTCAGCCCCGCCAAGGGGCTCTTCCACTGCTTCGGCTGCCAGGAGGGCGGCGACACCATCACCTTCGTGATGAAGGTCGACCACCTCTCCTTCTCCGAGGCCGTCGAGCGGCTCGCCGCCCAGGCCGGCATCACGCTGCGCTACGAGGAGGGCGGCTACAACCCCTCCCACCAGCGCGGCGAACGGATCCGCCTGGTCGAGGCCCACAAGATCGCCGCCGACTGGTACGCCGAGCAGCTCGCCGTCGGTCCCGAGGCCGAGACCGGCCGGATCTTCCTCGCCGAGCGCGGCTTCGACCAGGCCGCCGCCGTCCACTTCGGCGTCGGCTACAGCCCGCAGGGCTGGGACCACCTCACCCGCTTCCTGCGCGGCAAGGGCTTCACCGACAAGGAACTGATCCTCTCCGGCCTCTCCCAGGAAGGCCGCCGCGGCCCCATCGACCGCTTCCGGGGCCGGCTGATGTGGCCGATCCGCGACATCGGCGGCGAGGTCGTCGGCTTCGGCGCCCGCAAGCTCTACGAGGCCGACAACGGCCCCAAGTACCTGAACACCCCCGACACGGCGATCTACAGGAAGAGCCACGTCCTGTACGGCATCGACCTCGCCAAGAAGGACATCGCCAAGGCGTCCCGCGCGGTCGTCGTCGAGGGCTACACCGACGTCATGGCCTGCCACCTCGCCGGCGTCACCACCGCCATCGCCACCTGCGGCACCGCGTTCGGCGCCGACCACATCAAGATCCTGCGCCGGCTGCTGATGGACAACGGCTCGGCCCGCGTGATCTTCACCTTCGACGGCGACGCGGCCGGCCAGAAGGCGGCCCTGCGCGCCTTCGAGGACGACCAGAAGTTCGCCGCCGAGACCTACATCGCCATCGCCCCCGACGGCATGGACCCCTGCGAACTGCGCCTGGCCAAGGGCGACGAGGCCGTCGCCGAACTCGCCGAACCCCGCACCCCCCTCTTCGAGTTCGCGCTCCGCCAGATCGTCGTCCGCTACGACCTCGACACCCCGGCGGGCCGCGCCGCCGCCCTGGACGAGGCCGCCCCGATCGTCGCCCGCATCAAGAACAGCGGCGCCCAGCACGAGGTCGCCGTCCAGCTCGCCGGGATGCTCGGCATCCTCGACACCCAGTTCGTCGTCAAGCGGGTTGCGCAGCTGGCCCGTTGGGCCCGCGACCGCGGCGGCAAGGGCCCGGCCCCGGCACGCGGACCCCAGCAGCAGTATGACGCCGCCCCGCGGACCGCTGCCGGGGGCCCCGCGCTCAACCTCCGCAACCCCGTCTACGCCACCGAGCGCGAACTGCTCAAACTGGCCCTCCAGCGTCCGGAGTTGGTCTCCCCGGCCTTCGACGCGTACGGCGTCGACGAGTTCACCGCCGCCCCCTACGCCGCCGTGCGCCAGGCGGTCATGGAGGCGGGCGGCGCCGAGTACGGCGTCCAGGACGCGCAGGACTACCTGGTCCGGGTGCGGGACGCCGCCCCCGACGACGCGGTCCGCGCGATGGTGACCGAGCTGGCCGTCGAGGCGATCATGCGGCGCACGGTCGACGAGAACTACGCGGGCGAACAGCTCGTCACGGTCCGCCGCCGGGCCGTCGAGCGCCGTATCCGCGACATCCAGTCCCAGATGACCCGGCTCTCGGCCGGCGGGGACCCGGCCGAACTGGCCGCCGTCCAGAACGAACTGTGGGTCCTCCAGCAGTACGACCAGGCCCTCCGCGCCCACGGAGCCGGCGCCCTCTAGCCCCACCGGGCCGCCCCAAGGCAGCACGCCGTCACGGGCCGGACGCAAAAAGTCACCGCACGCCCCTCGTGGCGGCGATGTGTCGTACCCCACACTGGGTTCCGGTGCCTGAGTCCTCGGAGCGCGGCCGACCCGTCCCCCACGGGTCCGACACCCCCGCGGTTCCGCTCATCGCGTACAGGACGGACAGCGACGGCGAGGCCGCCGACTCCGCCCTCGAAACCGCGCTGCCGCACACCTCAGCAGCGATCATCCTGGAGGTCGCCCCCGTGCAGACCCAGACCCTCACCCAGACCGCCACCGGTACGGACGGCACGGAACCGGACGGAGAGGCCGACGTCCTCGTCGCGGTGCCCCCGCAGAACCGTGCCGCGCTCCACCCCGAGGGCGAGCCCGCCGTCCTCGAGGAGCCGCCCCCCGAGCCCGTCAGGGCTCCCCGCGCCGACACCGGCGGCCCGTCCTCGGACCTGTTCCGCCAGTACCTGCGGGAGATCGGCCGGATCCCCCTGCTCACGGCGGCGGAGGAGGTCGAACTGGCCCGCCGTGTCGAGGCCGGCCTGTTCGCCGAGGAGAAGCTCTCCAGCACCCCCGACCTGGACATCGAGCTGGCGCTGGACCTGGACCGCCTGGTGGTCATGGGCCGGATGGCCAAGCGCCGCCTGATCGAGGCGAACCTGCGGCTCGTGGTCTCCGTCGCCAAACGCTACGTCGGCCGCGGCCTGACCATGCTGGACCTGGTCCAGGAGGGCAACCTGGGCCTGATCCGGGCGGTGGAGAAGTTCGACTACGCCCGCGGCTACAAGTTCTCCACGTACGCCACCTGGTGGATCCGCCAGGCCATGTCCCGGGCGCTGGCCGACCAGGCCCGCACGATCCGCGTCCCCGTGCATGTCGTCGAGCTGATCAACCGGGTCGTCCGGGTGCAGCGCCGCATGCTCCAGGAACGCGGCTACGAGCCGACGGCGGAGGAGGTGGCCGACCACCTGGACCTGGCTCCGGAACGGGTCGGCGAGGTCCTGCGCCTGGCCCAGGAACCCGTCTCCCTGCACGCCCCGGTGGGCGAGGAGGACGACGTGGCCCTCGGCGACCTCATCGAGGACGGCGACGCGGCGAGCCCCGTCGAATCGGCGGCGTTCCTGCTGCTCAGGGAACACCTGGAGGCGGTCCTCTCCACCCTCGGTGAACGCGAGCGCAAGGTCGTCCAGCTCCGCTACGGCCTCGCCGACGGCCGCCCCCGCACCCTGGAGGAGATAGGCCGCATCTTCGGCGTCACCAGGGAACGCATACGCCAGATCGAATCCAAAACCCTCAACAAACTGAGGGACCACGCCTTCGCAGACCAACTGAGGGGCTACCTGGACTGACCACACCCCAAAGCGGCGGGAAAGTCGCCGACCGGGGGCGCCTGCTCCGACGGGAAGGGGCGCGGGGAACTGCGCGACCGGCCACGACGGCGCCGCAGCCGTCCGACAACCGACTGCGGCTGCTCGCCGGCTGGGGGCGCCTGCTCCGACGGAAATGGGGCGCGGGGAACTGCGCGACAAACCACGACGCCGCCGCACCCGCGACCCCGCCCACCCACCGGCCCGGGGCCACCTGCTCCGCCCTATAGGGGCGCGGGGAACTGCGCGACACACCACGACGCCGCCGCAGCCGCCCCACAACCGACTGCGGCACCCTCATCGCCGCGCCTAGTCCACCTCGGCCACCGCCTCCGCGAACTGCGCCCGGTACAACCGGGCATACGCCCCGCCCGCCTCCAGCAGCGCGCCATGCGCCCCCTGCTCCACGATCGCCCCGTTCTCCATCACGAGGATCGTGTCCGCGTCCCGGATCGTCGACAGCCGATGCGCGATGACGAACGACGTACGCCCGTGCGCCAGCTTCGCCATCGCCTTCTGGATCAGCACCTCGGTCCGGGTGTCGACCGAGGACGTCGCCTCGTCCAGCACCAGGATCACCGGGTCCGACAGGAACGCCCGGGCGATGGTGATCAGCTGCTTCTCACCCGCACTGACCCCCGCCCCGTCGTCGTCGATGACGGTGTCGTACCCGTCGGGAAGCGTCCGCACGAACCGGTCCGCGTGCGCGGCCCGGGCCGCCTCCTCGATCTCCCCCCGGGTGACCTCCCGGGCCGCCCCGTAGGCGATGTTCTCCGCGATCGTCCCGCCGAACAGCCAGGTGTCCTGGAGCACCATGCCGATCCCGGACCGCAGTTCGTCCCGGGACATGGCCGCGATGTCGACCCCGTCCAGGGTGATCCGCCCGCCGGACACCTCGTAGAACCGCATGAGGAGATTGACCAGCGTGGTCTTCCCGGCGCCGGTCGGGCCGACGATCGCGACCGTCTGCCCGGGCTCCACCTTCAGCGAGAGCTCCTCGATGAGCGGCTTCTCCGGGTCGTAGCGGAAGGACACCTCCTCCAGCGCCACCCGCCCCCGCAGCTCCTCGGGCCGCACCCCGGGCACGGGGTCCGCGGACTGCTCCTCGGCGTCGAGGAGTTCGAAGATCCGCTCGGCGGAGGCGACCCCGGACTGCACCAGGTTCGCCATGGACGCGACCTGGGTCAGCGGCATGGAGAACTGCCGCGAGTACTGGATGAACGCCTGGACGTCACCGATGGACAGCGAGCCCGAGGCGACCCGCAGCCCGCCGACGACCGCCACCAGCACATAGTTGATGTTCGACACGAACATCATCACCGGCTGCATGACACCGCTGTTGAACTGCGCCTTGAACCCGGCCTCGTACAGCGCGTCGTTCTGCTCGGCGAACTGCTGCGCCGACTCCTCCTGACGCCCGAACACCTTCACCAGGGTGTGCCCGGTGTACATCTCCTCCACATGGGCGTTGAGCTTGCCCGTGGAGGACCACTGCTGCACGAAGTGCGGTTGCGACCGCTTGCCGATCCGGGTCGCCACCACGAACGACACCGGCACCGTCACCAGCGCGACCAGCGCCAGCAGCCAGGACACCCAGAACATCATCGCCAGCACGCCGATGATGGTGAGCACGGAGTTGATGAGCTGGCCCATCGACTGCTGGAGCGTCTGCCCGATGTTGTCGATGTCGTTGGTGGCACGGGAGAGCACCTCACCGCGCTGACGCCTGTCGAAGTACGACAGCGGCAGCCGCGACAGCTTCCCCTGCACGTCCTCCCGCATCCGGAACATCGTCCGGTTCACGGACCGGTTCACCAGCCGCGTCGCCACCGCCATCAGCAGTCCGGCCACCGTGAACACGGCGAGCGCGAGCAGCAGCACATGGCCCACGGCGGTGAAGTCGATGCCCTCGCCGGGGGTGAAGTCGGTGCCGCGCAGCATGTCGGCGGTGTCCCCGTCGCCGCGCTCGCGCATGGCGTCGAGGGCCTGTTCCTTGGTCGCGCCGGGCTCCATGTCCCGGCCGACGATGCCCGCGAAGACCAGGTCGGTGGCCCGGCCGAGGATCTTCGGCCCGGCGACCGACAGCGCCACGCTGACCACGACACAGAGCAGCAGCACCCCGATCGTGGCCCGTTCGGGCCTGAACCGGCCGACCAGCCGCCGGCCCGACACCTTGAAGTCCAGCGAGCGGTGGTCGGGCCCGGTGCCGGCCATCATCCGCCCCATCGGCCCGGCCATCAGGCGGCCTCCGCTTCCGTCAGCTGGGAGAGCACGATCTCCCGGTAGGTCTCGTTGTCGGCCATCAGCTCCTGGTGCCGGCCGGTGCCGACCACCCGTCCCTCGTCGAGGACGACGATCCGGTCGGCGTCCCGGATGGTCGCCACCCGCTGGGCCACGATCACGACCGTCGCCTCGGAGGTCTCCTGGGCGAGCGCGGCACGCAGGGCCGCGTCGGTGGCGTAGTCGAGGGCGGAGAAGGAGTCGTCGAAGAGGTAGATCTCCGGGCGCTGCACGAGGGTCCGCGCGATGGCGAGCCGCTGCCGCTGGCCGCCGGAGACGTTGGTGCCGCCCTGGGCGACCGGCGCGTTCAGCCCGCCCTCCAGGCGTTCCACGAACTCCTTGGCCTGCGCCACCTCCAGCGCGTGCCACAGCTCCTCGTCGGTGGCGTCCGGATTGCCGTAGCGCAGGTTGGTCGCCACGGTCCCGGCGAACAGGTACGGCTTCTGCGGCACCAGGCCGACCGTCCTGGCCAGCACCTGCGGGTCGATGGCCGCGACGTCCTCGCCGTCCACGAGGACCTGTCCGTCGGTCGCGTCGAAGAGGCGGGGGACCAGCCCCAGCAGGGTGGACTTGCCGCTTCCGGTCGAGCCGATCACCGCGGTCGTCTCACCGGGCAGCGCCACCAGGTCGATGCCCCTGAGCACCGGTTCCTCGGCACCCGGGTAGCGGAAGCCCGCACCCCGGATCTCCAGTTGTCCGTGCCGGCGCAGCTCCCGCACCGGCGCCACCGGCGGCACCACGCTGGACTCGGTGCCGAGCACCTCCTGGATCCGCTCGGCGCACACCTCCGCGCGCGGCACCATCATGAACATGAAGGTGGCCATCATCACGGACATCACGATCTGCATCAGATAGGCGAGGAACGCCGTCAGGTCACCGATCTGCATCCCGCCGCTGTCGATGCGGTGGGCGCCGAACCACACGACCGCGATGGACGACAGGTTCACCACCGTCATCACGATCGGGAACATCAGTGCGAGCAGATTGCCCGAGCCCAGCGACATCTCGGTGAGCTCGACGTTGGCCTTGCGGAAGCGCTGCTGCTCGTAGTCGTCGCGGATGAACGCGCGGATCACCCGGTTGCCGGTGATCTGCTCGCGCAGCACCCGGTTCACCGTGTCCAGCCGCTCCTGCATGGCCCGGAACAGCGGCCGCAGCCGCCGCACGATCAGCGTCACGCAGATGCCCAGCACCGGCACCACGGCGACCAGCACGGCCGACAGCGGCACGTCCAGGCCGAGGGCCAGCACGATCCCGCCGACGCACATGATCGGCGCCGAGACCATCAGGGTGAACGTCATCAGGGCCAGCATCTGGATCTGCTGGACGTCATTGGTGGTCCGGGTGATCAGCGACGGCGCGCCGAAGTGACCCACCTCACGGGCGGAGAAGGACTGCACCCGGTCGAAGACGGCACCGCGCACGTCCCGGCCGAGCGCCGCGGCGGTGCGGGCGCCGTAGTACACGGCACCGATGTTGCAGACGACCTGCGCCAGCGAGATGCCGACCATCAGGGCGCCGTAGCCGAGGATGTAGCCGGTGTCCCCGTGGACGACACCGTTGTCGATGATGTCCGCGTTGAGGGTGGGCAGGTAGAGCGTGGCGCAGGTCTGCAGGAACTGCAGCAGCACCAGCAGGGTGATGGGTTTTCGGTAGGGCCTGAGGTAGGTCCGCAGGAGTCGTATGAGCACGCTGTGTCTCTCGGGGTCGGCGTCGGGGCGACTGGTTGCCCCTGGCCCCTATCGTCGGACACCCCACCGGTGTTACCTCAACCGATTAAGCCGAGAGCAGTGCGCTTTACGGCCCCGAGCGCCCGGCTCCCACCGTCCTCTTACCTTCCGACGCCCCCGTGACCCCAGTGACCCCATAGCCCTCTGTGGCCCCGTCACCCCCGGAACGCCCCGGGATGGGTCTGCTCCCGCACCGACACGAACTGCTGCCGCACGGCCTGGCCCACCGCCAGGTCGTCCCCGGGATCCAGGACCTGGGCGGCCGGGCCCTGCCAGGCGGGCGGGGTCCGCGCGTCGAGCACGCCCTGCGACGCGCCGAGCGCCCAGGCCGCCTGCCGGGCGGCGCCGATCGCCGCGTAGTCCGCGGGCTGCGGCACGATGACCTGCGCGCCGAACAGGGCGGGCGCCGCGGCCTGCACCGCGGGCAGCTCGGCGGCCGCGCCCAGCAGGAAGACCCGCCGCACCTCGACCCCCCGGCCGCGCAGGACGTCGAGGGCGTCCGCGAGACCGCACAGCATGCCCTCGAACGCGGCCCGCGCCAGATGCTCCGCCCGCATCGCCTCCCGGCGCAGCCCCGCCAGGGTGCCCGCGGTGTGCGGCAGGTTCGGCGTCCGCTCGCCCTCCAGATACGGCAGCATCACCAGCCCGTGCGCCCCCGGGGTGGACTTCATCGCCAGCTCCGACAGGCTCTCCAGATCCGGCAGCCCGAGCAGCTCGGCGGTGCCCCGCAGGGTCCGTACGGCGTTCAGGGTGGTCACCACGGGCAGGTGCATGCCGGTCGCGTCGGCCAGCGCGGTGATCATGCCCGACGGGTCGTGGAGCGCCTCGGGGTGCACGGCCATGACGGAACCGGAGGCCCCGAGCGAGACCACGGCGTCCCCGAGCCCGATCCCGAGGCCGAACGCGGCGGCCATCGTCTCGCCGGTCCCGGCGGAGATCAGCAGCCCCTCCGGCGTCGTACCGGCGGCGTCGGCGGGGCCGATCACCTCGGGCAGCATCGCCTGGTGACCGAGGGCCAGTTCGACCAGGTCGGTGCGGTAGGTCCCGGTGGCGGCGGACCAGTAGCCGGTGCCGGAGGCGCCGCCGCGGTCGGTGGTGCGGCGCACCGGCCGGCCGAGCAGCTGCCACACGAGCCAGTCGTGGGCCTGGAGGAGGACGGCGGTGCGGGCCGCGGCGTCGGGTTCGCTCTTGGCGAGCCAGCGGAGCTTGGTCACGGGCTGCGGGGCCTGCGGCACGCAGCCCACGGCCTGCGCCCACGCCTCCCGCCCGCCGAGCGCGTCGATCAGGTCCGCCGCGGCCACCTGGGCCCGCTTGTCGCCGCCGACCATCGCGGGGCGGGCGGTGTTGCCCTGGGGGTCCAGCGGGACGACGGCGTTCTGCTGCGCGGAGACCCCGATCGCCTGCACGCCCTCCAGCAGGCCGCCGCCGGCCGCCTCACCGAGGGAGAGCAGCCAGGCCTGGGGATCGACGTCGGAGGGCCGCCCCTCCACCGGATGGGGCGCGTACCCCTGCCGGAGCACGGCTCCGCTGTCCGCGTCGCACACGACGATACGAGTGAACTCGGGCGAGCTGTCCAACCCGGCGACTATCCCCATGGCGAAAATTCTATGGGTCGGGGGCGGCAGGAGTGTGCGCGATCTACGCGCGCAACCCGTCCTAGGTGTTGCTGGTGCCCCAGTCGTCCTCCACCTCGCCGTTGGGGTGGCGGTCGCGCAGGCTGCGCACGCGCTGGGCGACGGAGGCGGGGACGTGGTCGCCCACCTTGTCGCTGACCGCGTGGTAGGCCTTGCCGGCGTACACGCGGCTCTGCTGGGCGGCGGTCTCCGCGGTGTTCCGTACGGCCGGGTTCTGCGCCACCTGGCGCGCTGATTTCTTCAGCTGTTCGTAACGTTCGCGTCCGGCGCGGGTCCCCAGCAGGTACCCCAGAGCCACCCCGGTGACGAACGTGAGCTTGTAGCGCATGGCGGCATGCCTTCCCTCGTGGGAGAACCGATTGGCGGAGCACCCCCCTGCTTGCGCTAATGTATGTGTCGCAGCGAGCGCCCGCCCCCTGGCGAATACCCAGGTAGGTACGTTCGATGCAACGAGGCATTCCCCTGTAGCTCAATTGGCAGAGCAGCCGGCTGTTAACCGGCAGGTTACTGGTTCGAGTCCAGTCGGGGGAGCTTCGATCCCCTGTAGCTCAATTGGCAGAGCAGCCGGCTGTTAACCGGCAGGTTACTGGTTCGAGTCCAGTCGGGGGAGCAGGTTGGACGAGGACCCCCTCCGGGGTCCTTTTTCATGCCCTGATCCACCTGCCCGGGAACCGCGCGGACCGCGCCGAAGTCCTTCCGGGCATGCGTAGTCGACCATCCGAAGCAGGAGATCGTATGAGCGGCTATGCTGCGGCAGACGGCGCGTACAAATGTGCGCGACACGCCGCTATGGGGCGGTAGCTCAGCCGGTTAGAGCAGCGGACTCATAATCCGTCGGCCGTGGGTTCGAGTCCCACCCGCCCCACCGTGCACTCCTCGTGCAGAAACGATGCGACCTGCGGTTCGCGTCTCAGGCCGAGTCCTCGTCCCGTGTATCTCCCGGTCGCACCGGTGCTCCAACGGCACTGTTGATGCTTCCATGGGGGCCGCGGTGGACGGCGTGGGCGGGGGTCTGGTGTCGGTATTCGGGTTACGGCTGCTCGTGACGTCGTACGCCGTGTCCGCCTACGGCAACTACCTCAATCTCATCGCGCTGAGCCTCTTCTCCTACGAGGTCACCGGCACCGCCTTCGGGATCGGGGCCGTGATGGCGCTGCGGCTGCTCGCCGGGGTCGTGGCCGGGCCGGTCGCCGGGGCGCTCGCCGGGCGGGTCCGGCGGCGGGACCTGATGGTCGGGGCCGACGCCGCGCAGGCCACCGCCATGGGCGTGCTCGCGGTGTGCGGGGCGCGGACGCCGTTGTGGCTGCTCGGGTGCGCCGTCGTGGTGCTGGGCGCCGGGAACACCTTCTTCGGGGTCGCCTTGCGCAGCGCCGTTCCGGTCATGGTCGGGCAGGAGCGCCGCGCGCGGGCCAACGGGCTGCTGGTCACCGCCCGTTCCCTCGCCACCGTCCTCGGCTTCGCCTCCGCCGCCCCCGTCATCGCCCACGGCGGCTACGGCACGGCCTTCGCCGTCAACGCCGTCAGTTTCGTGGTGTCCGGCATCGCCCTGCTGGTGCTGCGGCCGCGTACCGAGGAGGCCGCCGGGGAGGCGGCACCGGAGGGCGGCGGCACACCGGGGCCGCCCTGGTGGCGGGCCTGGGCCGGGGTGCCCGCGCTGGTCGTCGGGCTCGTCGCGCTGCGCGGGACGGACGCGCTGGCCTCCTCCTCGCACAACGTCGCCCTTCCCGTCGTCGCCGAACTCGCCGAGGCCTCACAACCCGCCCTGTACATGAGCCGGTTCTGGGCCGCCTGGGCGGTCGGCACCCTCCTCGCCCACCAGGTGCTCAAGCGGGGCGGCAGGGCGCACGGCGAGCGGGCCTTCGCGCTCGGCACCTGCGCCATGTCCTGCTCCTTCGTACTGGCCTTCACCGGACTGCCCGCCGTGGCCCTGACCCTGGCCGCCGCTGCCGCCGGGTTCGCCGACGGCTGGACCGAGATCGTCTACACCTCGCGCCTCCAGGCCGCCGCCGACCACGAACGCGGGCGCCTCTTCGGCCTGTCCGCCACCGCCGAACAGGCCGGATTCGCCGTCGGGACCGTGGCCGCGGCGGCGGCCCTGGAGGCCCTGTCCCCGCTGACCGTCGTCGCCCTCTTCCACGGAACCGCCGTCTGCGGGGCGCTGGCCCTGCTCGCGGCCACCCGCGCGGGGCGCGCCAACCGGAAACCAACCGGCGTGCGGTACATGAGAGACCGACCCATGTCCGAGGCGCCGACAGAGGAAGAGGGCACGCATGGAACGCGTACGGGGGACGGCCGTCTGCCGGGGACCTGAGCCGGAGCGGGACGCCGCCGATCCACCGGACGCCGTCGTGGCGCTGCTCCGGGCCGCCGAGCAGGCACCCGGCGCCGGAGTCGTCGCGGTCGGCCCCGACGGGGCCGCCGAACGCCTCGGCTACCCCGAACTCCTCACCCGGGCACGCCGGCTGCTCGGCGGGCTGCGGGCGCGCGGGGTGCGCCCCGGGGACGCCGTCGTGCTCTGCGGTCTGCCCCTCGCCGACTTCTTCCCCGCCTTCTGGGCCTGCGTCCTGGGCGGCTTCCGGCCCGTCGCCATCGCCGAGCCGCCCACCCCCGGCTCACCCGCCCGCGAACGCCTCCGGCACGCCTGCGCGTTGCTCCACGACCCGCTCGTCCTCACCGACGCGCCCGGCGCGCGGGACCTCGACGGAGGGGACCTGCGGACGGCGGACGTGGCCCGGTGCCGGGAGGCCGAGCCCGCGCACGAGTACGCCGGGCCGGCCGGCTCCGACACCGCCCTGCTGATGCTCTCCTCCGGCAGCACCGGCGCGCCCAAGGCGGCCCGGCTGACCCACGAGGGCCTGGCGGAGTTCGCCGCGAGCACCCGGCGGATCCTCGACGTGCGGCCCGAGGACACCATGGTCAACTGGCTGCCGGTCGACCACAGCGGAGCGTTCCTCCTCTACCACCTGCTGGCCGTCTTCAGCGGCTGCACCAACGTCCACGCGCCGACCGAGCGGGTGCTCGCCGCACCCCTGCGCTGGCTCGACCTGATCCACGAGCACCGGGCCGCGCACACCTGGGCGCCGACCTTCGCGTACCGACTGGTCGCCGACGCGCTCAAGGCCGGTAAGGGGGAGGGTGATTGGGAGCTGAGCTGTCTGAAGTCCCTGCTCTGCGGCGGTGAGCAGATCGCGCTGCCCGTCCTGCGCGACTTCCTCGACGCGACGTCCGCGCACGGTGTCCACGAGGGGCACATCGTCCCTGCCTGGGGCATGGCCGAGACCGTCACCGCCGTCACCCACGGCCGCCTCGACCGGCCCGGGACCGTGCACCGGCTGCTCAAGAGCAGCCTCGGCGGCGATCTCCTGCGCGCCGACGCCTCGACCCCCGAGGACGAGACCGTCACCTTCGTCGCGGCCGGCGCGCCCGCGCACGGGGTGACCCTGCGCGTCGTCGACGACCACGGCGACCTCGCCCCCGACGGCCGGATCGGCCGCCTCCAGGTCCATTCGCCCGCCCGGCTGACCCCCGGCTACGTCGACGACCCCGGGGCCGACGCGGCGGCCTTCCCCGCCGGACGGGACTGGCTGGACACCGGCGACCTCGCCTTCCTCGACGCCGGCCAGGTCGTCGTCACCGGCCGACGCAAGGATCTGATCATCCTCAACGGCCACAACGTCCACGCCCACGAGGTGGAGGAGGCCGCGAGCGTCGTCCCCGGCGTCCGGCTGGGCGAGGTGGCGGCCTGCGGCATCCCGCACCCGGAGCGCGGGACGGAGGAGCCGGTGGTGTTCTTCGTCAGCCGGGGTGCCGAGGACGACGCCCGGATCGGGCGCGAGGTGCGGGCGGCCCTGTACACGCGGTTACGGCTCACCGCCGCCCATGTGGTGCCCGTACCGGCGGAGGACTTTCCGCGTACGCCCGCCGGGAAGGTCCGCCGGGCCGAGCTGCGGGAACGGTTCCGCGCGGGGGTGCCGGTGTCCGGGCCGCGGGACGTCGCGCGGGCCGTGCGGGAGGAGCTCGCCGCGCTCCTCGACCGCCCGGCCGACGAGCACACCCCGTTCTACGAACTCGGCCTGACCTCCGTCCTCGTCGTCCGGCTGCGGGCGCGGCTCACCGAGCGGCTCGGGGTCGACATCCCGCAGACGGCGTTCTTCGAGCACCCGACGGCCGCCGCGCTGGCGGCCCGTCTCGGGGCGGCGCCCGGGACGGGCGTACCCGCCGGGCCGCCGACGGAGTCCGCCGTCGCCGACGACCGGCGGGTCGCCGTCGTCGGGATGGCGCTGCGCTTCCCCGGCGCCGACACGCCCGAGGCGTTCTGGGCGCATCTGCGGGACGGCGTCGACAGCGTCCGGGTGTTCGGCGAGCCCGGACCCGAACGGGTGCCGGTCGCCGGGGTCCTGGACGGCGCCGAGGACTTCGACGCCGGGTTCTTCGGGATGAGCGCGAAGGAGACCCGGCTCACCCACCCCGCGCACCGCCTGTTCCTGGAGTGCTGCCATCGGGCGCTGGAGGAGGGCGGGTACGCCGCGACCGGGGACGGCACCCGGATCGGGGTGTTCGCCGGGAGCGGCATGAACCTGTACGACCATCAGCGGGCCACCGCCGGGCCCGCCCCCGCGGACCCGGCGACCGGTATGCAGAGCGCCATCGGCCGGCAGCCCGACTTCCTCGCCACCCGGGTCGCCCACCGGCTCGGGCTCACCGGCCCGGCGATCGGCGTGCAGACCGCCTGCTCCACCTCCCTGGTCGCCGTGCATCTCGCCGTGCAGTCCCTGCTCACCGGCGAGAGCGACCTGGCGCTGGCCGGCGCCGCCGCCGTGCACCTGCCCCAGGACACCGGCTACCGCACCCACCCCGGCTCCGTGCTCTCGCCCACCGGACGCTGCCGGCCCTTCGACGCGGACGCGGACGGCACGGTCGGCGGCAACGGCGTGGCCGCCGTCCTCCTCAAACGCCTCGACCGGGCGCTCGCCGACGGCGACACCGTGCACGCCGTCGTCCTCGGCTCGGCCGTCAACAACGACGGCGCGGCCAAGGTCGGCTTCACCGCCCCCGGCGTCACCGGACAGGTGGAGGTGGTCCGGCAGGCGCTGCGCCGCGCCGGCGTCCCCGCCGGGACGATCTCCTACGTGGAGGCCCACGGCACCGGCACCCGGCTCGGCGACCCCGTGGAGTTCGAGGCGCTCGCCCGGGCCCTCGGCGAGGACACCGGGCGCACGGAGCCCTGCGCCGTCGGATCGGTCAAGGCGAACATCGGGCACCTGGACAGCTGCGCGGGCATGGCGGGACTGATCAAGACGGTGCTGATGCTCCGCCACCGCACCCTGGCACCCACCCTGAACCTCAACCGCCCCAACCCCGAACTGCGCCTGGAAGCAAGCCCGTTGACGCTGGCGACCGAGCTGAGGCCCTGGACCTCCCCGGACGGTGTCCCCCGGCGGGCGGGCGTCAGCGCCCTCGGGGTCGGCGGCACCAACGCGCACGTCGTCCTTCAGGAGGCGCCGCCGCGACCCGAGGGCCACGGCCCCGAACTCCCGGTCCTGGTACCGGTGTCGGCCACCGACGAGAAGGCGCTGGCCGAGTACACCGGCTCGGTCGCCGAGCGGATCCGGCGGCTGCCGGAGCCCGCGGTCACCGACGTGGCGGCCACGCTCGCCCTGGGACGCCCGCACCGCGCCCACCGGGTGGCCGTGGTCGGCCGTACGGCGGGCGAACTCGCCCGGGCGCTCGACGAACGCGTCCCGCAACGGGCCCCGTTGGGGCCGGTCGTGTTCGCGTTCCCCGGGCAGGGCAGCGCCCGCCGGGGGATGGCGAGCGGACTGTACGCCGCCCACCCCGCCGCCCGGCGCGTACTCGACCGCTGCCCGGACGGCGTGCTGCCGCTCCTGCTGGAGGAGACGGCCGACCTGGAGGAGACGGCCGACCGCGGCTGGCCCACCGACACCGCTCAGGCAGCCCTCTTCGCCCACCAGGTGGCGCTCGCCGAGGTGTGGCGGGCGGCCGGGGTGCGGCCCGCGCTGCTGTTCGGGCACAGCGTCGGGGAGTACGCGGCGCTCTGTGTCGCCGGGGCGATCGACGTCGAGGACGGACTGCGGCTCACCGCACTGCGCGGACGGCTGATGCACACCCTCGCCCCGGCGGGCGGCATGCTCGCCGTGCGGGCCGCGCGGGCGGAGGCGGAGCGGGTGGCGCGGGCAGCCGGGGCGGAACTCGCCGCCGTCAACGGGCCCCGCTCACAGGTGATCTCCGGGTCCCCTCGGGCGCTGGCGGCGGCTGCGCGGCTGCTGGACGCACAGGGTCTGCGGTGGCGGGCGCTGCCGGTGGACCGGGCGTTCCACTCCGCCGCCGTGGAGGAGGCGCTGCGGGAGTTCCGTTCGTACGCCGAGCGGGTGACGTACCGGCCGCTGCGCACTCCGCTGATCACCACCGCCGACGGCGAACCGCGCCCCGAGGGCTGGACCGTCGACGCCGGGTACCTGCTGCGCCAGGCGCGCGAGCCGGTCCGGTTCGACCTCGCCATGGCCGCCGCCGTCGACGCCGGTCACCTGGACTTCGTCGAGATCGGCGCGGGGGACACCCTCGTCGGCCTCGGGCGCAACTGCGCGCCGGACAGCCGCTGGCTGAGCGGGCAGGGCGGCGGAACGGGAGCCGCGGAACAGGTTCACGGGGTGCTGGCGGGGCTGGGGGCCGCGTACGAGCGGGGCGCCGAGCTGGACTGGCGGGCGGTCACCGGGCGGGGCGGGCGGATTCCGCTGCCCGGCCATCCGCTGCGGCCCGTCCGGGTGCCGGACGCGGCAGTCGTCGCCGAGCCTTCCGGGGCCGTCCTGGACGGGGTGCGGGAGCTGACCGCCGAGGCGCTCGGCGGGGAGCCCGGCGGTATCGACCCGGACCGCTCCTTCTTCGAGCTGGGCGCCGACTCACTCGCGCTGATGGGGATGACGGCACGGCTGGAGCAGCGGTACGGCGTACGGGTGCCGGTCCGCGAGCTGTTCGACTCCGCCGACACACCGAGGAGGCTGGCCGAGCGCCTCGGGGCGGATCGGCCCACCGAGCCTGCGCCCGAGCCCGAGCCCGAGCCCGAGCCCGAGCCCGAGCCCGAGCCCGAGCCCGAGCCCGAGCCCGAGCCCGCTCCCGAACCTCGGGCGCCGGCTCCCGGCCTGCCCGAACTTCTGGGCCGGCAACTGGAACTCGCCCGGCACCTCGCCGACCAGGTCACCGGGGTGATCAACCGCCAGCTCGACCTACTGGCGTCCGACCCGCAGCCGCAGCCCCACCCGCAGCCCTCCCCGGTGCCGCAGCCCTCCCCGGTGTCGCAGCCCCACCCGCAGCCCTCCCCGGTGTCGCAGCCCCACCCGCAGCCCTCCCCGGTGCCGCAGCCCCGGCCCGTGCCGGAACCGCCCTTCACCCCCACCGCCGGCCCCGACTTCAGCCTCTACTTCTTCGGTGACTATCCCGAGGACACCGCCCACGACAAGTACGGACTCATCCTGGACGCGGCCGAGTTCGCCGACCGGCAGGGCTTCCACGGACTGTGGTTCCCCGAGCGGCACTTCGACTCCTTCGGCGCGCTGTTCCCCAACCCCTCCGTCCTGGCCGCCGCCCTCGCCGCGCGGACCGACCGGATCCGGCTCAACGCCGGCTCCGTCGTGCTGCCCCTGCACCACCCCGTCCGGGTCGCCGAGGAGTGGTCGGTCGTCGACAACATCTCCGGCGGCCGGGCCGGACTGTGCGTCGCCAGCGGCTGGCACGCCACCGACTTCGCGCTCGCCCCGGAGAACTTCGGCCGCCACCGCGAGGTGATGTACGAACGGCTGGCGACGGTAAGGCAGTTGTGGTCCGGCGAACCGGTCACGGTGACCGCGGGCGACGGCACCGACGTTGACGTACGGCTGCACCCCCGCCCGGTCCAGCCCGAACTCCCCTTGTACGCGGCCGTGGTGGGCAACCCGGACAGCTACCGGCGGGCCGCCGCCGAAGGGCTCGGCGTCGTCACCAACCTCATGACACAGACCGTCGAACAGCTCACGGAGAACATCGCCCTGTACCGGCGCACCCGCGCCGAGCACGGACTCGACCCCGCGGCCGGGCGGGTCGTCGTCCTGGCGCACACCTACCTCGGCGAGGACGCGGAGCGGGCCCGCGCGGAGGCGTACCGGCCCTTCGTGGCGTACCTGCGCTCCTCGCTCGCCCTGTTCGACCAGGTCACCAACAGTCTCGGCTTCGACGTCGACCTGGCGGGCACCCCCGAGGAGGACGTGGAGTTCCTGCTCGGGCGTGCCTACGAGCGCTACTGCGCCTCCCGCGCGCTGATCGGCGACGAGGACACGGCCGCCGAGGCGGTGGGCAGGCTGGTCGCGGCGGGCGCCGACGAGATCGCCTGCTTCGTGGACTTCGGCGTGGAGCGGGAGCGGGTGCTGGCCGGTCTGCCGGTGCTGGACCGGGTGCGCCGCCGCGCGTACCCGAGGTCCGCCGCACCGCGTGCCCGGCGGCTGCCGCTGTCGGCCGCCCAGCGCCGCATCTGGTTCCTGGAGCGGCTGCACCCGGGCACCGCCATGTACTGGGAGCCGAAGGCGGTCCGCCTCGAAGGGCCCTTGGACGTGCCCGCCCTGCGCTGGGCTCTGGACCGGGTCGCCGAGCGGCACCCGGCGCTGCGGACGGTGTTCGGCCAGAGCGACGGCGTGCCCCACCGGGAGATCCGTGAGCGCGTGCCGCTCGCCTGCCCGCTCGACGAGCGCGCGGGACTGTCCGAGGAGGAGGCGCTGCGGGCCGCGCTGGCCGACGAGGAGTGGCGGGGCCTGGACCTGACCGAGGGGCCGCTGGTCACGGCCCGGCTGCTGCGGCTCTCGGCGGAGCGGCACCTGCTGTTCCTGCTCGCCCACCACATCGTCCTCGACTCCTCCTCCACCGCCGTCCTCGTCCGTGACCTGGCCGCCCACTACCGCCACCGCCGGGCGGGCCTGCCCGGCGCCCCCGAACTCCCGCCGCCGTCCGAAACACCGGAGCCCACGCCCGAGCCCGCCGCACTCGCCGCCTCGCTCGACTTCTGGCGCCGCGAGCTGGCCGACGCTCCCCAGCTCACCCTGCCCACCGACCGGCCTCGGCCCCCGGTCAGGACCGGGGCGGGCGCGAGCCTGACGCACTCCCTGGACGCCGGATTCGTCGGCAGACTGCGCGCGTTCGCCGCCGGGCACCGGGCCACCCTCTTCATGGCACTCACCGGTGCCGTCGGCGCGGTCCTCGGCCGGTACGCCGGGCAGCCGGAGGTGGTGCTCGGCACCGCGGTCGCCGCCCGGCCCGCCGGTGCCGAGGACCAGGTGGGCCTCTTCCTCGACACCGTCCCGCTCCGCGTCGGCCTCGACGGCGACCCGGACTTCCCGGCGCTGCTGCACCGGGTCCGCGAGAGCAGCACGACGGCGTACGAGCACCGCGGTGTCCCCTTCGACGAGCTGGTGGGCGCCCTCAACCCGCGGCGCGACCCGGGCCGCAACCCGGTCTTCCAGGTGATGATCGAGTACGAGAACGAGAGCGCCGTCGACTTCGACCCGCCGGAGCTGACCGCGACCCTGCTCGACGTGCCGAGCGAGCGCGCCCCCTTCGACCTCAGCGTCTACCTCACCCACCACCCGGACGGCCTGCGCCTGATGGTCGAGTACGACACCGCCCTGTTCGACGTGGCGACCGTGCGGCGCCTGGTGGACCAGGTGGAACAGGTGCTGCGCCGGGCCCTGGACACCCCCGCCGCCCCGCTCCACGAGCTGACCGCGCCCACCGACGCCGACCGGGCCGCCCTCGCCCGCCTCGGCCGTCTCGACGACACCCCGCCGGACACCGGCGACACTTCGCCCGGCACGGGTGACACCCTGCACGGCCTGGTCGAGCGGCAGGCGCGGCGGACACCCGACGCGACCGCGCTGGTCATGGGCGAAACCCGGGTGTCGTACGGCGAGTTGGACGCCTCGGCCGACCGGCTCGCCCGCCGGCTGCGCGCCCGGGGCGCCGGGCGCGGACAGCGGGTGGCGGTGCTGCTGCCGCGTGGCCCGCAGCTGATCACCGCCCTGCTCGGCGTCCTCAAGAGCGGCGCCGCCTACGTCCCGCTCGACCCCGCCACCCCCGCGCCCCGTGTACGCGCGCTCCTCGCCGACGCCTCCCCGGTCCTTCTGCTGACCTCCGCCGCACTCCTCGTACAGCACCCGGACCCGACGACCGGCGTCCACCTCCTGGTGGAGGACGACGACCCGGACCTCCCCGCCGGACCGCCGCCGGACCCGGCGGGCCCCGAGGACCCGGCGTACTGCATCCACACCTCCGGCTCCACCGGCCGGCCCAAGGGCGTCGTCGTCCCGCACCGGGGCCCGGCGAACCTGGTCCGGGCCCATCTCGACGCGCATCGGCCGCTGCGCACCCTCCAGTGGACCTCGCCGTCCTTCGACGTCAGCGTGCAGGAGATCTTCACCACGCTGGCCGCCGGGGCCGAACTGGTCCTCGTCGACGACGACACGCGCCACGACCCCGCGGCCGTCACCGAGGCGGTGCGCGCGCACGGGGTGCAGCGGATGTTCATGCCGTGCACCCCGCTGCGGTACCTGATGGAGACCGACCCCCAACTGCCCACCCTGCGTGAGCTGTTCTCCGCCGGCGAGGCCCTCCACCTCACCGGGGCCCTGCGCCGCTTCCTCGCCGCGCACCCGGAGTGCGCGCTGTACAACCAGTACGGGCCGACCGAGACGTCCGTCGTCGTCACCTCGCACCGGGTCGACCCCGACGACGGGAACCTGCCGCCCATCGGCGTGCCGATCCCGGGCGCCCGCCTGCTGCTGCGCGACCCGGCCGGGCGGCCGGTGCCCCGGGGCGCGGTCGGTGAACTCCTCGTGGGCGGTGTGCCCGTCGCGCACGGCTACCTCGGCCGGCCCGAGGAGACCGCCGCCGCCTTCGTCGAGGACGGCACCCTGTACCGGACCGGCGACCTGGCCCGCTGGCGCTCCGACGGCACCCTCCAGTACTGCGGACGCGCCGACGACCAGGTCAAGATCCGCGGGCATCGCGTCGAACCGGCCGAGGTGCAGGCCCTGTTGGCCGCGCTGCCCGGCGTACGGGACGCGGCCGTCGTGGCCCGCCGGGACCGGCACGGGGAGAACGAGCTGGTCGCCTACGTCGTCGCGGACGACCCCGGGCCCCTGCGGGCGGCGCTGGCCGCCGAGGTTCCCGGGCATCTGGTGCCGGCCCGCTGGACGGCCCTGGAGCGGCTCCCGGTGAACGCCTCGGGGAAGCTGGACCGGTCCCGGCTGCCCGAGCCCGTCGGCCCGGCCGCTTCGGAGGCCGAGCCCGCCACCCCGCTGGAGAAGGCCCTGCACGAACTGTGGTGCGAGGAGCTGGACGTACGGCGGGTGCCGGTGACCCGGTCCTTCTTCGAGCTGGGCGGACACTCCCTGGCCGCGATCCGGCTGCTGCACCGGACGGCGGCGGAGCTGGACGTCGAGGTGCCGATGGCCGACTTCTTCCGGGCGCCGACGATCAGGGGCGTGGCGTCCCGGGCCGCCGGGCGGAGGCCGACGGCCACGGTGCCGCTCACGTCGAGCCTGAAGCGGCTGTGGCGCCGCCACCACGAGCGGTCCGACCCGTCCGTCCACAACATCACCCACCGCACCGACATACGCGGGGAGTTGGACGTCGACCGGCTGCGGGACGCGCTCACCGGGCTGGTACGACGCCATGACGCGCTGCGCGCCCGGTGTACCGAACGGGTGCTGGAGATCCTGGACGAGGTCCCGGTGGAACTTCACGTCGAGGACGTGACCGACGCGGACCGCTGGTGCGCGGAACACTCCCGGGTCCCCTTCGCCCTGGACCGCGCCCCGCTGTTCCGCTTCCGCCTCGGCCGGCTCGCCGCGGACCGCTGGATCCTGCTCACCGTGTTCCACCACGCCGTCTGCGACGGCTGGTCGCTGGGAGTGCTCCGGGACGAACTGGGACGGCTGTACCGGGGGAGTGAACTTCCGCCCGTCACAGCCCAGTTCACGGATGTCGCCCGCGAGGAGCACGCCCTGTCGCCGGTTCGGCGCGCGGAACTGGAGCGCTACTGGCGCGCCGAACTCGACGGCGTACCCCTGCGGTTGCCGCTGCCGTACGACCGGCCCCGCCCGGCCCGGCTGTCCGGCCGGGGTGCCCTGCACACCTGGACCGTCGGCGGTGACACGCCCGGCCGGATCGCGGCCGCCGCCGCGCGCCTGGGGGTGACGCCGTACGCGGTGCTCGCCTCGGTCTTCGCGGTGTGGGCCGGACGGCTGTGCGGCGATCCGGCGGACGTCGTGCTGGCCGCGTCCAGCGCCAACCGGCTCGCGGCGGAACGGGCCGGCACGGTCGGGCTGCTCGGCGACGCGGTGCTGGTCCGGGCCCGGCTCGCGGCGGCGGCGGACTTCGGGGAGCTCGTCGCCCAGGTCGCCGAGAGCCTCTTCGGCGCCCTGGACCACCAGGAGCTGCCGCTGACGGAGGTGGTGGAGCTGGTGGAACCGACCGCCGGGCCGTTCCCGACCGTGCTGTTCACGGTGGTCACGACCCCGCCCCCGGCCCTGGACCTGGCTCCGCTGGAGACCCGGGTGGAGGGGCTGGCGCCGCCCGGCGTGGCACGCAACGAGCTGTACGTCGTACTGGAACCGGGGCCGGAGGAGATCAGGGCCACCTTCGAGTACTCCACGGACCTGTTCACCGCGGCGACCGTGCAGGGCTGGGCCGAGGAGCTCACCGCGCTGCTCCGGGAGCTGCCGTAGGGAGCGTCGTGCGGTCAGCCGGTCAGCCGGTCAGCCGGTCAGCCGGCCAGGGGGTCCAGGGTCAGGGGGGTGATCCTGCCCTCCAGCATGGTGCCGAGGCCCTGGACGGCGCACACGTCCGGGCGTTCGGCGATGTGCACCGGCATGCCGGTCGCCTGCCGCAGCATCTGGTCGAACCCGGGCAGCAGGGCGCTGCCGCCGACCATCATGATCCCGCGGTCCGCGAGGTCGGCGACCAGGTCGGGCGGGCAGCCCCGCAGCACCTTGCCGATGCCGTCGAGCACGGCGGTCAGCGGGGTCTGGATGGCGTTGCGCACGGCGGCGGTGTCGACCTGCACCGAGCGGGCGAGGCCGGTCGCCACGTCCCTGCCGTGGATCTCCGTCGAGGCCGGACCGTGCGGGGTGAGGCCGTTGCCGGAGAGGGCGACCTGGAGCGGACGCACCGACTGGCTCGGCAGCATCAGCTCGTGCTGGTGGCGCAGGTGCTGGACGATCGCGTGGTCCACGGCCTCGCCGCCGACCGGGATCCGGTCGGCCGTCACGATCGAGCCGAGGGAGAGCACGGCCACCTGGGTCGCGGCCGCCCCGCACACCATGATCATGGTCGCCTCGGGCCGCTCCACGGGGAGTCCGCAGCCGACGGCCGCCGCGATGAGCGTGTCCACCAGCTCCACCCGGCGCGCGCCCAGCCCGACCAGCGTCTCGATGGCCGCCCGCTGGGCGAGCGGGTCGGCGTCGTGCGGGGTGCAGGCGGCGGCGCGCAGCCGGGGCTTGCGGCGCAGGGTGCGGCGGATCTTGTCGCCGAGGAGGTGACGCAGCATGCGCTGGGCCATCTCGATGTCGACGACGGTGCCGCCGGAGACCGGGCGGACGACGCGGATGTAGCTCGGGGTGCGGCCGGTCATCCTCTCCGCGAACTCGCCGACCGCGATCAGCGCGCCGGTGCGGGTGTTCACGGCGGCGGCGGAGGGCTGGTCGACCACGAGCCCGGCGCCCTTCACGTACACCCGGGTGCGTGCCGCGCCGAGGTCCACGGCGAAGTGGCAGCGGCGCAGCTGCTCCAGACTGGCGGTCATGGCAGGTCCTCCCGAGAGCACAGACCGTGGGCCGCCGGGCGGCGGGCCTCATTGGCATCGTGCGGGGGCGGGGGAGGCGGCGCGTCTTGTGGTGGGCCGGGCGGGGCGCCGCTGAATGGGGGTTTTGTCGCTTATGCCTGTTGTAGGGAATGTGTAAGTTCGGTTCAGGGAGTGGGTGAGGCCGGTGGTGCCCGGATTGGGCGAGGTGCTCGGGGGAACACGGAAAGGGCCGCCTCCCTGGGACGGGGAGGCGGCTCCTCTTCTTCTGTGCGGCTCAGCTGTTCACGGGAGCTTCTGATCTCCCGCTCGGGTCGCGGCGATGCCCCGGACCACCCCCAGGTCCACCAAGTCCTGCGGGCGGATGTGGAGTTGGTGCGCCGTCGCCTCCACCTCCCCGGGCGGTCGCTTCAGGATCGCCGCGGCCGCCTCCGGCGCGATCACCGAGAAGTAGCTGTCCGGTGCCGCCCAGGTGTTGCCCGGCGCGGCCAGCGCCAGCGCGCCGCCGGAGCCGCCCTCGCCGATCACCAGCGTGGTGACCGGGGTCCGCGCGGCGGCCACCGCCGAGAACAGGTCCGCGATGGCCGCGCCCGCCCCCTGCCGCTCCGCCTCCGCGTCATTGGCCGCGCCCGGGGTGTCCACCAGGGTCAGCACCGGGACGCCGAGCCGGTCCGCGAGCCGGATCAGCCGGGCGGCCGTACGGTACCCGGCGGGCCGGGTCGCCGTCCCCGTCTGCGCCGCGTACGCGACGGTACGGCCCTGATGCGTGCCGAACCCGCACAGCATGCCCTCCTCGTCCCTGCCGCCCGCCCGGTCGCCGCCGATCGCGGCCCGCGCGGTGAAGTAGGCGTCCAAGTACCTTTCGGCGCGCGGACGTTCGGCCGAGCGCGCCCGCCGTACCGCCTCCCACCCCGTCGCCGGCGGCTCCGCGGAGCCGAGCGCCGCCGGTACCGGCGCCGGCGCGGAGGAGGTGTCCGTCAGCAGCCGCAGCCACCGGCCGAGCGTCCCGCGCAGCTCCTCGGGAGGTACGAGCGCGTCGGCCGCGCCCGCCGCGACCTGAGCCTCGGCCGTGTACGCCGCCGGGTCCGCGTCCGCCGGCCGCACCCGGGACCCGGCGAAACCGACCTGCGCGCCGGGCAGCGCCAGCACCACGTCGGCGCCCGCGCCCAGCGTGGCCCAGCCGCCGCCGGTCGTCGGATCCCGCAGGACCGCGATCTGCGCCAGCCCCGCCTGACGGGTCAGCACCGACTGCCGGGCCACCCGCTGGAGCTGGGTCAGTGCGGGCACGCCCTCCTGCATCCGGCTGCCGCCCGTCGCGATCAGCGGGACGACGGGCAGCCGGTGTGCGCGGGCGTGCTCGTACGCCGCCTCCAGCCGGTCCCCGGTGCGCTCACCGAGCGAACCGCCGAGGAAGCCGAACTCGAACGCGATCAGCACCGCCCGCGTCCCCTCGACGAGCGCGGTGCCGCAGACGACGGACTCCTCCTCGCCGGTGCGCTCCGCCGCCCGCAGCCGCAAGGCGTCGTAGCCGCGCCAGCCCAGCGGCCCGTCCGGCCCCGAGTCCCCTTCCGGATAAGGCAGTTCGACGAAGTCGTCGCAGACCAGGGCGAGGACCTCGCGGGCCCGGAGCCGGTCAGTCACGGCCCAGCGCCCGCTTCATGATCTTCCCCATGTCGTTGCGGGGCAGCGCGTCCAGGTGGTGCACCACCCGCGGCCGCTTGTGCGGGGCGAGCCGCCGGGCGACGTGGTCGGCCAGCTCCTCAAGGGTGGGCGGCGCCCCGGGATCGGCCGGGACCACCCACGCCACGATCCGCTCGCCGAGATCCGCGTCCGGCTCCCCGGTCACCGCCGCCTCCCGCACCGCGGGGTGCTCCAGCAGCGCGTTCTCGATCTCCCCGGCGCCGATCTTGTAACCGCCGCTCTTGATCAGGTCGGTGGCCTTGCGGCCCACGATCCGGACGTACCCGTCGGGATCGCGCACCGCCATGTCCCCGGTGCGGAACCAGCCGTCCGCGGTGAACGCGCCCGCCGTGGCGTCCGGCCGGTTGAGGTACTCGGTGAACAGGTTCGGCCCGCGCACCTGGATCTCGCCCACCGTCTCCCCGTCGTACGCGGCGATCGGCGTCCCGTCCTCCTCCACCAGCCGCAGCTCCACGCCCGGCAGCGGCACCCCGACCGTGCCGGGGCGGGCCTCGCCGTCGGCGCGGATGCTGGTGTTCATCAGCGTCTCGGTCATGCCGTACCGCTCGATCACCCGCCGCCCGGTCGCCGCCGCGATCCGCTCGTGGTCGTGGACGGGCAGCGCGGCCGAACCCGACACCAGCAGCCGTGCCGCGCCCAGCGCCCGCGCCAGCCCCGGGTCCTCGGGGAGCGCCTGGGCGAGGCGGTGGTACATCGTCGGCACCCCGAACAGCATGGTCGCCCCGGCGTCCAGCTCACGCGCCACGCCCTCGGGACTGAACCTGCCCAGGTGCCGCACGGACCCGCCGCGCCGGAGCGGGCCGAGGACGCCGAGCACCAGCCCGTGCACGTGGAACAGGGGCAGGCCGTGCACCAGCACGTCGTCCCCGGTCCACCGCCAGGCGTCGGCGAGCGCGTCCAGGGTGTGGGCGACGGCCCGGCGCGGGATCACGGCGCCCTTGGGCGGGCCGGTGGTGCCGGAGGTGTACACGACGAGGGCGGGGTCCTCACCGGTGGCCGGGGCGGGGCGGTGGGCGCCGGTGGCCCGTACGTCGACGTCGACGCGCTCCAACTCCTTGAGCGCGGGCGGCAGTTCGTCGCCGGGGGCAGCCAGGACCAGCGCCGGGGCGCTGTCGGAGAGGATGTGGCCCAGCTCCGTCCCGCCGGACTTCGGGTTCAGCGGCACGGCGGCGACACCCGCCTCCAGCGCGGCGACCACCGCGACGGCGGTCTCCAGCTCCGGTGTCGCCCACACGGCGATCCGGCCGCGCCCCGCGATCCGCTCCGCGAGGGCGCCGGCCGCTGCCGCGAGCTGCGCGTACGTCAGGGACCGCGCGCCGAAGCGCAGGGCCGAGCGGTCGGCCGGGCCGTCGGCCAGGGCCGGGAAGAGAGAGGACACGCGTCGTTTCTCCTTTGCTGTGACCGTCCGTCCCGCACCACGATGCCGCCCCGCGCCCGCCCAGGACGACAGATTCCACCCCACCACCCCGCCCTGTGCCCCTTCTCACCCCACGCCACGGGATGTTTACGGCCCGACGGCGCGTCCGGGACCGTCCGCGGCGGCCCGGCGAGGGCTTCAGGGGAGGGGTGGGCCGGTGCGCGAGGTGAACCAGGTCGCCAGCTGGCTGCGTTTGGTGAAGCCCAGTTTCACCAGGATGCGTTCGACGTGGCCCTCCGCCGTGCGCTGGGCGATGACCAGGGCCTCGGCGATCTGGCGGTTGGTCAGGCCGCGGGCCACCAGCGCCGCGACCTCGGCCTCCCGGCGGGTCAGCGGGCGGGTGTCCGGCGCGGCGGCCGAGCCCCTGGTGGGGCGGCGCGGCTCGCCCAGCGCGTACGCCACGGCGTCGTTGCGCGAGAGCTCCCCGCCCCGCCGGTGGGCCCGCTCGTACGCGGGGTCCCCCAGCGCCGACCGGGCGTGCCGCTCGCTCGCCGAGGGCCGGCCCGAGCCGGTCGGATCGCCCCCGATGTCGTCCCAGATCCGGTCCACCGCACCCCGCAGCACCGCCGCCCGCTCGGCCCGCCCGGCGAGGGCCTCCGCCGCGGCGAGGAGGTCGAGCGTACGGGCGAGGCTCTGGCGCTGGCGGCCGGTGTACGGCAGCCGCAGGCAGCCGCGCGCCTGCTCGGCGGCCCTGTCGTACGCGCCGAGCGACCAGTGCGCGAGGCCCAGCGTGCGCAGCGCCCACGCGCGCGCCCACTGTTCGCCGTGCGCCTCGCACACGGCGACGGCCTCCGCGCACAGCGGGATCGCCTCGGCCGCCCGGCCCCGGCTGACCAGGGTGCAGGCGAGTTCGACGCGGGTGAGGACGACGAAGCCGACCGTCGTGGTGTCCGCGCGGCCCGCGGCGAAGGCGTCGGCCGGCAGGGGCGGCGCGGTCGGCACGGGCAGTTCCGCGTCGGCGGGCGCCGCGCCGAGCGGCGGGTCGGCGCCGGTGAGGACCGCCGCGGACCGGGTGTGCACCAGCGACATCAGCGCGCCCGCCCACATCGCCCGGGTCAGGGCCGTACCGGGGCGGGCGCCCGCCCGCAGCGCGCGGTCCAGCCAGTGCCGGCCCTCGCCCCAGGCGCCGCCCGCCACCCAGTGGAACCACAAAGTCGAGGCCAGCAGCAGCCCGTGCTGGGCCTCGCCCGGGGTGGTCAGGCAGAACTCCAGGGCGGCCCGGACGTCGGCCTGGTCCAGGCGCAGCCGTTCGGTGACCGCGACCTGGTCGGGCCCGAACCAGGCCCGCTCGTACTCGGCGGCCAGCCCCGCGAAGTGGTCGCGGTGGCGCCGCCGGGTGACGGTCACCTCGCCGAGGTCCTCCAGCCGTTCCAGCCCGTAGTCGCGCAGGGACACCAGCAGCCGGTAGCGCACCTGGCCGTCGCGTTCCTCGCGGAGCAGGACCGACTTGTCGACGAGCCCGGAGACCGCGTCCAGCACGTCCGTGGCGCCCAGGCCCTCCCCGCCGCACACCGCCTCCGCCGCGGCCAGGTCGAAGCCGCCGACGAACACCGACAGCCACGCCCACACCAACTGCTCGCGCGGGGTGCACAGTTCATGGCTCCAGTCGACCGCCGAACGCAGCGTCCGGTGCCGGGGCACCGAGGCCGGGCCGCCCCCCGTGAGCAGCCGGTACCGGTCGTCGAGCCGCTCCACCAGCTGGTCCACGCCCAGCGCGCGCACCCGTACCGCGGCCAGCTCGATGGCGAGCGGCAGCCCGTCGAGCCGCCGGCACAGCCGGGCCACCGCCTGCTGGTTGCCCTCGCCGACGGTGAACCCGGGGACCACGGCCGCCGCCCGGTCCGCGAACAGCCTGAGCGCCGGGAACTGTTCGACCGCCGAGGCGCCCAGCTCCCGCGGTCCCGGCGCGGACAGCGGCGGCACCTCGTAGAGCTGCTCGCCGGCCGAGCCCAGCCGGTGCCGGCTCGTCGCGAGGATCCGCAGGCCCTCGGCGGCGGCAGCCAGGGCCTGCGCGAGCCGCGCGCAACCGGGCACCACATGCTCGCAGTTGTCCAGGACCAGCAGCAGGGTGCGGTGGCGCAGGTGCTCGACGAGGACGTCCAGCGGGGGCCGTCCGGTCTCGTTGCGGACCTCCAGCGCGTCCGCGACGGCGTGCGGGACGAACGCGTCGTCGCCGAGCGCGGCCAGCGGCACCAGCCAGACCCCGTCCGGGAACGTCCGCGCCACCTGCTTGGCCACATGGGAGGCGAGCCTGGTCTTGCCGACTCCGCCGGGCCCGGTGAGCGTCACCAGCCGGCCCTCGCTCAACAGCCTTCTGACGTCGGCCGACTCGTCACGCCGGCCGACGAAACTCGTCAGCTCCGCCGGGAAACCGGAGATGCGCCGCGCAGGGGATCCGCCCACGATCCGTCACGCCCTCTGCAGTGATCACGAAACGCGTGCCTTTCCCCGCAGGGTAGGCAGAAGATCCCGACGGCACGTCAGGTTCGGGGATTTCCCGCCTCTACGGGTGACGCCTCCCGCCCCTCCGCCGCCGCCAGGACGGCCTCCACCACCCGGCCCGTGGACCCGGGATGCAGGAACAGGAACAGATTCGGCTCGACCAGCTCCAGTTCCATCACCCGCGGCTCCCCGTCGTCCCCGTCCACCAGGTCCACCCGCGCGTACAGCAGCCCGGCCGGGTCCGGCACGGCCGCCAACGCCCTTTCCGCGACGGCGAGTTCGGCCGGGGACGCGGTCCACGGCTCCAGGCCCGGATGGGCCACCTTCCGCGCGTCGAAGTCGGTGCCCGGCGTCAGCACGGCCTGCTTGCGGCTGGCGTGCAGCAGCCGCCCGCCGAAGAACTGCAGCGCCCGCTCGCCCCGGGCGTCGATGCTGCGCACATAGGGCTGCACCATCGCGGTGAACCCCTCCTCGTGCATCCGCGCGAGGTGCCGCAGCGCCTGTTCGCGCCGGTCGGGGGTGTAGCGGGCGGCGTAGCGGGCGCCGGCGCCGGAGGTGGGCTTGACGACGTACTCGTGGTCGTCGGGAAGTTCGGCGGCCGTGCCCGGCGGCAGGTACCGCGTGGGCACGGTCGGCACGCCCGCAGCGGCGAGGTCCCCGAGGTAGCGCTTGTCGAGGTTCCACCGCACGACGGCCGCCGGATTGGCCAGCCGGGTCGCCCTGCCGCACCGCTCGACCCAGGCCAGGAACTCGGTCGTGCGCCAGCTGTAGTCCCAGGTCGACCGGATCAGCGCGAGGTCGTAGGAGGCCCAGTCGACGGCGTCGTCGTCCCAGTACACGATGTCCGCCCCGGCCCCGGCGGCGGCCAGCGCCTCCCGCAGCACGGGCAGATCGCGGTCGTGGCTGGGTTCGGGCCGGGGGTCGTAGGTGACCAGGGCGATACGGGGCACGGCGGGCTCCAGGGTCGGGGACGGACGTCCGCAGGCTAACCACGCCCCCCGCAACCGCGACAACCGAATTGACCTTCCCCTTCGGTGAAGCCCCAGCATCGGGGCCAGGAACCGACAGGGACAGGGGTGCCCATGGACGACATGGCGAACACGGACGGCGTGGAGGGCGGGGACGGCGTGCGGGGCATGCTCACGATCGGCGCCTTCGCCCGCGCCTGCCGCCTGTCACCGAAGGCACTGCGCCTGTACGACGACCTCGGCCTGCTGCCACCCGCCCGGGTGGACCCGGTGACCGGCTACCGCTACTACGCGCCCGCCCAGTTGGAGCGGGCCCGCCTGGTGGCGTGGCTGCGCCGGATCGGCATGCCGCTGGCCCGCATCCGCGCCGTGTGCGCGCTGGCCCCGGAGCCGGCCGCGCACGAGGTGCGGGCGTACTGGGCGGCGGCGGAGGCGGAGACGGCCGTACGGCGGGACCTCGCCGCGTTCCTGATCGGAGTGCTCACCACGACGTCCAAGGAGACCACGATGCTGGAACTGCGACATGCTGCACACTCGGACCGCGGCCGGGTGCGCCCGGCCAACCAGGACACGGCCTACGCGGGCACCAGGCTGCTCGCGGTCGCCGACGGCTACGGGCCCGGGGGCGGTCCGGCGAGCGGCGCGGCGGTGGCGGCGCTGTCCCGGCTGGAGACGGCGGACCTCGGCGCCGGGAACGTGCTGAACCTGATGGAGGACGCGGTCCGCGAGGCCGCGCACGGCATCACGGGAGAGGACACCGGAACGACCCTGACGGCCCTGCTGTGGACGGGCTCCCGGCTGGCCCTGGTCCACATCGGCGACTCGCGCGCCTATCTGCTGCGCGACGGCGCCCTGTTCCGCATCACCGACGACCACACGGTGGTGCAGTCCCTGATCGACGAGGGACGCCTCACCCCGGAGGAGTCCGCCGGCCACCCCCAGCGGTCGCTGCTGCTGAAGGCCCTGTCCCCGGCCGCCGAGGCGGCGCCCGACCTGCGCCTGCGGGACGTCGAGCCCGGTGACCGCTATCTGCTCTGCTCCGACGGTCTGTGCACGGTGGTCCCCGACGCACGGATCCGCCAGGTCCTCGACGCCGAACCGGACCCGGACGCGGCCCTGCGGTCGTTGATCGACGCGGCGAACGAGGCCGGCGGCCCGGACAACGTCAGCTGCGTGGTCGCGGACGTGGTGGACACGGCGGCGGCCGCCTGACGCGCACCCGTCCGGACGGGAACCCCGCGGACGGGGACCCGGCGTTCACCGTGCCGGTTCCTCCACCTCGACGTCCAGCACCAGCTGGGGCACCCCGTCCGCGCCGAACTGGCGCAGCACCAGGGCGAGGAGTTCCCCGCAGCGCAGGGTGACCTCGCTGCCGGCCGGCAGCGACCCGGCGAGGCTGATCAGCTGCCAGGCGCAGTGGGCCTCCATGAAGCACAGGTCGCGCAGGTCGAGGGCGATCCGGGCGGGGCCCTGGGTGTCCTGCCGGGACAGGGCGCGGCGCAGGACGCGGACGACGTCCGTGCGGGTGCCGGGGTCCGGCTCCGTCACCCGCACGGAGTGCAGCCGGGCCACCCCGTCCAGCACGGCCGAGCCGAAGCGCTGGCGGTCGTACCAGCAGATCGCGGTGAACAGCGGATCGGCGAAGAGCGGTGCCACCGACGCCTCGTAGTCCAGCAGCCGGCTGTCGTCCAGGCCCGCCCTGGGCGCCCAGCTCATGTCGGCGGCGATCCGCAGCCCGGCCCAGCCCTCCCGCTCGGCGCGTTCCACCTCGGCCCGGTAGGCGTCGATGGTGCGCTCCTTCAGGAAGCGGCCGTCGGGCAGGTACATCTGCGGGGTCCGCTTCAACGACAGCTGACCGCTCGCCCTGGCCTGCTCGACCCCGCCGCCGTCCCGGCCGAGGAGGGCGACGACCTCGTCGTCCTGGAGGTCGTCCGGGTCCAGGACCAGCAGCACCTTCTCCTGCCGGGCCAGGCTCGTACGGGTGTAGGCGGTGAAGACCGCCCACGACGACTCGCCGTCGCCCGCGTCCAGGCAGGCGTGGTCGCCCAGCCGCAGCCGCTCGACGGGGACGTTCCGCTCGGGAAGCTCCATGCGCAGACACTAGGCACGGCCGCCGCACGGCCCCCCGGATGATCGCCGATGCCCGACTCGGAACCGGGTTCCGGGCACACCCGTGGGGCCGGCGACCGTTTGCGCCTGGATGGATGCGTGGATCGACCGGTTCACGGGGTGGTGGCCGCCGCGGGACGGGCCGACACCCGCTGGAGCAGACCCCAGGTGAACTCCGCCGTACAGGCGTGCGGGGCGCCGCCCGCGTCGGGGGCCGTGAAGGCCAGGCCCCAGCGGGTGGGCGCGGAGCCCTCCAGCGGGCGGGCCGGCGCGAAGGCGCGGGCCGCCTCGTCGGCCGTGCACGACCAGGGCGTCAGATCCGCCAGGGTGTGCAGGGGCGGGGGCTCGGCGCCCGGGGCGCGGACCAGCCACTCGTTCCACACCGCGCCGCCGCCCGGCGCGAGCAGCACCTCGAAGCGCAGGGCGGGCCACAGCGGCACCGGCCACAGCCACGCCTCGCACTCCAGGTCGCCGACCCTCCGCGTCACCACCGACCCGGGCGCGCCGAGCACCGAGCGGTACCGGGAGGCGGCGGCCCGGGCGCGCGGGGAGCGGACCATCGCCTGCCACCGCTTGTTGGCCTCGCGCATCTCGGCGACCGACACGCCCAGGTCCCGCCGCGCCCGTTCCACCAGGTCCGGGTTGTGGTCGGCCATCCGGCGCAGCAGGACGAGCTGGAAGTCGAGCGGGCCGAAAGGGCCGGGCACGGGCTCAGTGGACGGCATGCGATCCATGGTCGCGCACCGGTCCGCCGGGGCGGCGGCCGTCCGGCAGGAACAGCACCGAGTTGACGTAGCGGGGCCCGCCGCCGGGCAGCACCCGGCGCAGCAGGCCCCGGGAGACGACGTGCGCGGCCTGCGCCTGGTGCGTCCTGAGCGGGAAGTCCGCGAGCGGCACCCAGTGGGCGCCGGGCAGCACCCAGCCGCGGTAGCCGAGCAGGGAGAGGTAGGTGACCACGGGCTCGACCGGCTTGATCCGGCACTCCAGTTCCACGAAGAGCGCCGGGCGGTCGCGGGCCAGGATGCCCGTCGCGCCGCGCAGCACGGCCAGTTCGCCGCCGTCCACGTCGATCTTGATGAAGCCGACGTCCCGCAGCCCCAGCTCGTCCAGCGTCACACAGCCGACGTCCAGCGCCCGGCCGTGGATGTCCCGCCGGACCAGCGAGGACACCCCGCGGTCGCCCCCGTCCCCGGACGGCAGCCACAGCCTCGCCGTACCGGGCCGGTCGGAGGCGGCGGCCTGCACCACCCGGACGTTCGGCGGGGCGCCCGAGGCGAGCAGCCGGGCCAGCCGGGGGACCGGTTCCACGGTCACCACCTGCCGGGCCCGCCGCGACAGCCGGCGCGTCCACGGGCCGTACCAGCCGCCGACGTCCACCGCCGTGCCGCAGGACGCCGGGCACAGCTCGTCGAGCCGGGCCAGCTCCGGCTCGAACCGCGGGTACACCGCCCGGGCCGCGGCGGCGACCAGCCGGACGGGCAGCAGCGGGGCCACTCGGGCCGCGAGGGTCCTGGTCATGGCACCATCCGTTTGAGGAGTGCCTCGTGTTCGTCGTCGGCGACCTGTTCCCCGGAGGACGGCAGCAGCTGCGGGATGCCGTCGAGGATCGGGTAGCGGCGGCGCAGTCTCGGGTTGTAGAGGGCCTCGGCCGGATCGGCGGGACCGTCCGGCGGGAGCAGGTGCAGCGGCCCCTTGTCGAGCGGGCAGGCCAGGATCAGCAGCAGCGGGTCGTCGGGGTTCACGGTGGGGTCAGCTCCTTGGCGCCGAGGGCGGGTGGGGTGCGCGCCGGCCGGTCGTGCCGGGGCATGGACAGCAGGACGGCGATGGCGAGCGCGATGCCCGCGACCCGCAGCGTGAGCTGCAGCGGGTCCTTTGGCAGCGCCTCGCCGAACGAGAGCGTGCCGAGCACCGCCGTGAACAGGCAGGTCACGGTCGTGCACACCGGCACGATCAGCGAGGCCCGGCAGCGCTGGAGCGCCGCCTGCGACATCACCAGACCGAACGCGCCGGTGAACAGCAGCAGATACGGGTACGGCGAGCGCAGCAGCCCGGACAGCGCCCCGCCCCAGCCCTCCGCGGTCAGCCGGCTCGACACCCCCTTGATGGCCAGTGAGCTGACGCCGTACAGCAGGCCCACCGCCACGCCGTACTCCACGCCCGTCGTCGGCAGCCGGTGCCGGTGCCGGGTGCGCCGCTCGGCGGAGTTGTACAGCCACACACCGGCCGCGAGCGTCGGCACGCACACCAGGAGGATCAGCGGGTACGGGGCGTCCTGGCCGACGGCCTCGGGGCCCTCGCGCAGCGACAGCACCACCATCAGCAGCGCGGCGAGGATCGCGACCAGCGCGTACCGCTCGCGGCCGGTGGTCTCCTCGCCCAGCAGCCGGGCGGAGAGCAGCACCAGCAGGACCAGGCCGGAGACGAACAGGCCCTGCGCGGCGGCGATCGGCAGGGTGCGGTAGACGGCCAGCTGGGCGGCGAACCCGGCGGCCAGCGCCAGCGAGCCGCCGATCCACAGGGGGCTGCCCAGCACCAGCCGCAGCAGCCGGGCGGGTTGCCGGACCGTCACCTCCGGCAGCGCGGCCAGCGCCCGTTTCTCCAGGACGAATCCGGTGCTGTACAGGACGTTCGCCAACAGGGCCGCGGCCACTCCCCACCACATGGTCTGCGTCCCTTTCCTAGGTCTTGCGCGCGGGTGTCTTCTGGGCGTGCAGCAGGAGGATCGAGGCGAGCGGGGGTCTGGAGCAGGCCAGCCGGTCGAGCGGGCGCAGCACGCGCGGCACGCCGTGGAAGGGGGCGCCGGCCAGCCGGACCACCTCGAAACCGGAGGCGGCGACGAACTCCCTGAGCGCGCGGGCGGTGTAGAGCCGCAGGTGGCCCACCACCTCGCGGCCCGGACGGCCGTGGATCGCGCGCAGGCTGACCTCGGAGAACACCGGCTGGACGCCCGCCAGGAGCAGTCCGCGGTTGTACCAGGCGGCCAGGTTGGGGGTGGACAGCATCAGATGGCCGCCCGGGCGCAGCACCCGGCGGATCTCGTCGAGCGCCGCGTCGGGGTCCACCAGGTGCTCGACGACCTCGCTGAACAGCACCGCGTCGGCGGACTCCGACCTGAACGGCAGCCCTCCACCGGTGAGTTCACCGCGCACCGGGCGCGAGGGCAGGCGGGCGCTGGCGCGCCGCAGGGCGTCCTGGGACCAGTCGACGCCGATGATGCGGTGACCGGGCAGCAGGGGGGCGGCGACGGCCGCGGCGGTGCCGTCGCCGCAGCCGATGTCGAGGATCGTGCGGGGGCCGTCCGCGCCGGCGAGGGCCGCCGCGAGCATACGGGCCTGCCGGAGGCTGCGCGGTGTGCCGGAGGAGACGGGGACGGCGGGGTCCTCGTAGAAGTCCCGCAGGTCCTTGGGGGGTGCGGTGGTGGTCATCCGGTCACCTCCGTGGTGTGCAGATGGTGCTCGAACAGGTCCCGCAGATGGACACCGTCGCCGTGGCTGAGCAGGGCGCGCGACCAGCGCAGGGCGAGGTGCAGCCGGCCGGCGGTGGAGGCGGAGGTGAAGGTGAGGCCGCGGGGCATCCGGGCCGGGGCGGAGAACCACACCGCCCGGGCGCGGCCCGCCTCCTCGCCGAAGTCCAGCGGGTACGGGATGCGGCCGATGTTGCTGAGCAGCACGGTCGACGTCCAGGGCGCCGCCGCCCGGCGCAGGCCGCGGGTGAGGGCGGCCCGCAGGGCGACGGGGGTGACCGGGGCGGTCAGCAGGGCGGCGCCCCGGCCGAGCTGGGGGCGGGGCAGGGCCTTCAGGGCGCGGGTCCTGGCCGCGGTGCGGGCGAGCAGGTCCGGCAGGTCGTCGGAGTTCAACTCTTCCGGTGCGAAGGGCACTTCGACCAGGCGGGTGCCGTTGCCGATGGGCATCGTCGCGTCCCGGGGGCGGTCGTCGACCGGCATGGTGATGCGCAACGGCCTTGGTGGGACGCCGTGTTCACGGTTCCAGTGGGCGACGGTCAGCGCCGTGGCCACCATCAGCTGGTCGTTGACCGTGTACGGGGCGCCCTTCGGCCGGTGCGGCAGGGGAAGTTCGGTGACGAGCATGCCGTTGCCCGGGGACGGCTCCGGTGCGCCGGGGGCCACCCGGGCCGGGCGGGACCAGTTGGACGGGGTGTCGGCGGGCGGCTCGGCGGCGGGGGCGGGCCGGGCGGGCGGTGCGGCGGGCGAGTTGTCCCGCCCGCCGTACACCTCGGCGGCGGTCGCCAGCACCCGCAGACAGGCGGGGCCGTCGAGGGCGGTGTGGTTGATGGTGAGGAACAGCACGGTACGCCGCGAACGTGTGCCCGCGGCGCCGTGTCCGGCGGCCCCTTTCGGGCCACCGCCGAGATCCGCGCCGGGCGATCCGTCGGCAGGTCCGTATGCGGCTCCGGTTGTCCTGGCCCCGGCGGTATCGGGTCGGGTCGTCCCGGCCCCGGCGGTCTCGGGTCCGGTTGTCACGGGTCGGGTCGTCCGGGCCCCGGCGCTCTCGGCTCCGGCCGTCCGGGCCCCGGCGGCCCCGGCTCCGTCCGTCCCGGACCAGGCCGTACCGTCGGCGTCCGGCAGGGGCCGGGGCCCAGGGGACGGGTCGGGTGCTGAGCCCACCCCGGGGGAGCCCTTCACCGGCGTGGGCTGCGCGGCGGAGCGTCCGCCGGGCGGTGTGGCGGCGCCCGCCGGCCGGCCCGGGGTCCGGCCCCCGCGGGAGCCGGCCGGGGTGCCGCCGGCGGGCGGGGCCGTCACCGCGGCCGTGGCCTCGCTGCCCTCGGCCGGGCCGCCGCCCTGCACCACCTCCAGCCGGATCGGCGGCGACGCCGACAGCGGCGGTACGGCGGTCAGGGCCCGGGTCCGGGCGTCGCGGAGCGCGTCCCGCCCCGGGGGCGGGAAGGCGACCACCTCGACGTCCGGTTCACCGGTCAGCTCCCACTCGTAGCGCAGCCGGTACCACCGGCCCGGGGCCTCCCGCATCAGGATCCGCGGATGGCGCCGCAGCGCCTCCACGAAGGCCGCGCGCAGCCGGTCCGGATCGACCTCGCCGGGCAGGTGCACCTCGATGTGGACGGTCTCCGGCTCCTCCTCCTGGAAGCAGTGCCGGGAGACCTCGTCCACGACGGGGAACGGGATCCGGCCCGGCGGCCGGTGGTCCAGTGCCGTCACGCCCGCTCGCCCCCGTCCGCCGTCCCGGCCCCGTCCCGCTGCCCGCCCTCCGGTTCCCGTACGCTCACCAGCGCCGCGAACAGGCCGATCAGCGCCAGGAGTTGAGCCGCAGGACCGAACGCGCCGGTGGCGTCCCGGACCGGTTCGCCCGCGCCGGCCGCCGTCACCACGCCCGCCGCGACGAACGCCACCAGGGCGATGGGCACCAGCAGTTCGTGCCGTCGCCGGGCCAGCAGCGCCAGCGCCGGTACCAGCAGCGCGAACCAGCCCGCGATCACCGCGGCGACCAGGGTCAGCGCCACCGCGCCCAGCCACAGCCCCGGCAGCGGCGGCAGCGGCTGCGGCTCGTCCCGGTTGGGTTCGCGCCGCCGCCACAGGGCCAGCCCCGCCAGGGCCGCCAGCCCCACCCCGCTGCCGATCAGACCGGCCTCGTAGGTGACCGCGGGCTCGTAGGACAGCTTCACGGTGCCGCCCTCCCCGGCCGGGATCCGCCAGCCCTGCTGCCAGCCGTCGAGCCGGACGGGGGTCAGCTCCTTGCCGTTCAGCTCCGCCCGCCAGCCGTCGTTGAAGTTCTCGTACGTCGTCAGGTAGGACGCCGCACCCGAGCCGACGGTCAGCTCACGACGGTCGCCCAGCCAGTCCTGTACGCCCAACTCCCGCCCGGAAGAAGGTGATTCGGCGATCTCGCCCCGGGTCAGGGTCACCGCGGTCACGGTCAGCGGACCGGCGTCCCCGGCCTCCACCCGGTGCTTCCCGGCCGGCAGGTCCAGGCCGCTCTCCGGGCACAGGGTGACCGCCACCGGACGGCGTTCCATCAGGTCGCCGACGGTGCCCTTGGCGCTCGTCTCGTACAACTGGCCGTCCACCGCCACGACCGGGCCCTTCCCGCACGGCAGCGAGAAGGCGCGGTCCGCCTCCGGCTTCGGCGTGCGGTAGGAGTCCAGCGCCGGGACGTACGCCTCGGTGAGACCCACCGGAAGCTGCATGTCCTCGTCGGCGAACGGGTTGTACAGGGTCAGCGGCGCCGTCTCGGTGATCGTGATGTCCAGCCGGTCCGTGGTGATCGGCGGGAAGGAGACGTTGCCGTTCTCGTCGACGCCCGCGATGGCCGCGCCGTCCGGGGAGCTGATGTGCACCTCGGCCGGGCGGCTGGAGAGCCCGCCGGCCGGCGGCAGCACGATCTTGTCGACCGCCTGCTTGCCCTCCCAGCTCAGACGGATGGTGGGGCGGTCGCCCGCGATCCACGCCGTGGTCAGGTCGCCGTCGGTGAGGTTGCGGGCGGACAGGCCCGCCCCCAGCCGTGCCGTGGAGTCGGCGGTGGCCACGATCCGGTTCTGCTGCTCCGGCGCCACCTCGTACAGCAGCCGGTCCAGCGCCTCGCCCGGCACCGGCACCGCGCTCGCCCGCACCTCGTAGGTGCCCGCGGAACCGGTCGAGAAGATCCGGTGCAGGCCCGCCTCGGTGCCCGTCGAGGACAGACCCGTCGGGTCGGCCGCGCGGGACAGGGAGACGATCTCGGCGCCGGCCGAGGAGTCCTCGGCGTCCGTCGGCAGCCTCAGCAGCCGGGTCACCTGGACGTCCGGCAGCGCGATCTCGGAGAAACCCGCCCCGGTCAGGCCGGCCCGGCGTTCCACCGAGTCGACGATCGTCAGCTTCATCCAGTCGGTCGGACCCTCGGGCGCCCTGACGTTCTGCGCCGTGCCGTCGGGCGCCAGATAGCTGGTCCTGGTGCCCTGTTCGGTCTCCACCCGCACCCGGGTCGGCGCCGGCCGCACGCTCTCCTGCGGCAGCGGGGCCACCTCGAACGCGGCTGGCATGTCGTACTTCTCACCGAAGGCGATCCGCAGCCACTGCCCGTCCGGCTCGCCCAGCGAGCCCTCCGTCCAGGCGGTGTCGGGGTTGCCGTCGAAGGCGTTCACCGGGTCGTACTGCGGCAGGTGGAACAGCCAGCTGCCGTAGGAGGACGCCGACACCGAGCGGGCGCCGCGCAGTTCGGACACCGTCTGGTGGTCCAGGCCCTCGGTCGGCAGGATCTGGTGCGGATCCTCACCGGCGTCCTGCGTCGCGTCGGGCGCGTTGCGCTCGTCGCGGGTGTACGTGTACGACGTGTTGGCGTTGACCAGCCCGAACCGGGTGTCGGCGCGCCGCAGTCCGTCGCCGACCACCTGCACCGGCGGGGAGCCGAGCCCGGGATGGTTGTCACCGGTCAGCACGCTCGCCCGGCCGCGCAGCTCACCGGCGACCGGCAGCAGCGACTCGGGGCCGCCGGAGACCACGGCGGTGTCGGCGACCGACGCCAGCCCCGCCTGCCCGGGCCGCGGCACGTCCTGCGGCGGCTGGTAGATCTCCACCGCCCGCTGCCTCGGGTACAGCCCCTCCACCTGGAGCGGCGTACCGGGAGAGAGCACCCCGCCGGTCGAGACCGGCCCGAAGCCCTTGACCCGCTCGTAGCCGGACTGCTGGAGCGTGCGCTTCACGATGGTGGTCGGCACGTTGCCGACCTGCGCGGGGTCGAGGTCGTTGCGGACGACGACGTAGTGGACGCCCGCCCGGCTCAGGAAGTCGGCCAGGCCCGGGACCTCGGCGCCCGTGGTCAGCGCCTGCTGCACGGCGTCCATGGCGCGCCGGTTGCCGGCCGTGCCGAAGGGCACGTAGTCGCGCTGCGCCCAGCGGGAGTCGGCGGTCACGTCCAGGGGCTGGTCGATGGTGGAGCCCCAGGTGTAGATGCCGTGCGCGGTCGCCGGGACGACCAGCACCCGCGCGTCGGGGGAGTACTCCTCCATCCAGTCCGCCGTGGTCTCCCAGTAGTCGGGGACCTTCTGGAACGAACCCGGGTTCAGGATCGACCCGTTGAGGTACGGCCACATCAGCCCCGGCAGCACCAGCACGGCCGCGACGAGCGGCACGAACCGGCGGCCGGGCACCGGACGGGCGCCGCGCTCCTGGGCGGCCACCCCGACCAGATGGGCCAGACCCAGCACGAGGGCCAGGGCCAGTCCGGTCTGGAACTTGTAGATGTTGCGGAAGGGCACCAGCCAGCCGTCCAGCCAGTCCTGCATCACCCCGTGGAAGGGCGCGCCGAACGAGCCGCCGTACCCGGCGAGCAGCACCAGCGCGACCGTCAGCACGGTCAGCACCAGCCAGCGCCGCTCGGGCATGTCCCGGCGGGCGAGGCCCGCGAGGCCGAGCCCGGCCGCGACCGCCGAACCGAGGATCACCAGGACCGAGGAGGCGACCGCCCAGCCGGCGGGCAGCCAGGCGTCCCCGAAGTGAAGGTAGGCCACCCAGTTGCCGGCCCCGCGCAGTGCCTCGGTGGCCGCCATGGTCTCGGTGGTGGTCTGCGAACTCTCCACGTAGGGCAGGAAGTTCTCGCCGTAGACGCCGAGCAGCAGCAGCGGGATCCACCACCAGGCGGTGGCCAGGATCACCCCGGGCACCCACCAGGAGATCAGCTTGCGCCGCCGCGGACCCGCCGGGCGGGACAGCAGGTACAGGCCGACCGGGAGCAGCGAGGCCAGGGTGGAGGCCGCGTTGACGCCGCCCATGAACGGGATCAGCAGCGCCGAGCGCAGGGCGGCGACCCGGGCGCTGAAGCGTTCGTCGGCCAGCGGCAGCAGCACCCAGGGCAGGAACGCGCCGGGCAGCGCGGCGGCCGAGGTGGAGCCGATGACGACGGTGAAGACCGGCCACAGCGCGTACACGCTGGCGCCGAGCAGCCGGGAGGCCGGGCTGCCGACGCGCAGCCGCTCGGCCAGGCGCAGCGCGCCCCAGAAGGCGACGCAAACGATCAGTGACAGCCAGAGCCGTTCCGCCAGCCACACCGGCAGCTGCACGGTGTCGGCCAGCCAGTAGAACGGCAGCATCGGCCAGAGATAGCCGGCGTACTGGTCGGATATGCCGCCGAAGCCGTTCTGGTCCTGCCAGAGCTGGCCGAGGTCGGACAGGAACCGTCCGGGATCGACGGTCACCCCGAGCTTGGTGTCGAAGGTCTGCCGCCCCGGCTGCACCGCGAGCAGGAGCACGAACACCACGGCCCAGAACCCCAGCAGCCAGTGCCGGGAACGCGGGCCCTCGGGGGGACCCGCCATGGCGGCGGTGGTGGGAACCGCCGCCGGGGGTGGAGCCTGGACCGTGCTCGTCATGGGGGACACCGCCGGAGGATGAGGAGGAGGTTCCAGGTGGCGACCTCGCGGATGCCGGGCGCCTTGACGACCGTCTCCGCGAGGAAGGGCCAGTAGCGGGAGCGCGCCGAGACGACCGTGACGTCGTCGCGTGCGCGCACCTGCCGCAGGGTGGGCCCGATGTGCACGGCGAAGAGGTTCTCGCCGAGGGTGTGCTTGGCGGGCCTGCCGGTACGGCGCCGGTAGCGGGCGCGGGCCCGCTCGGCACCCAGGTAGTGCCAGGGGGCCCATTCGTGCCCGCCCCAAGGCGACAGCCAGTTGGTGAACGACACGTAGATCAGCCCGCCGGGCCGGGTCACCCGGACCAGCTCGCTGAGGAAGGTCTGCGGGTCGGCCACGTGCTCCAGCACGTTGGAGGAGAAGGTGACGTCCGCGACCCGGTCGCGCAGGGGGAGCAGATAGCCGTCGGCGACGACGCTCCCGTCGGGCGGTTTCGCGCCGAGTTCGCCGAGGTCGGGCTCGAAGAGGTAGGCGTGCGCGCCGCGGCGCCGGAACTCCTCCGTGAAGTAGCCGCTGCCGCCGCCGACGTCGGCGACGATCCGCCCGGCGACCCGGCCGTCGTAGGCCTCGACCTGGTCGACGGCGTCCCGGGCGAGCAGTTCGTAGCAGGCCCGGGGGTCCTCCTGTTCGCGCATGAAGGCGCGGAAGAGGCCCAGGGAGCGGCGCAGCGACGGGTCCTTCACCGGTCTCATGACGGGCGGCCCCGCACGGCCTCGGCGGCGACGGCCCGGAACTGGCGCACGGTCCGCTCCCAGCGGTAGCCGGCCGCGTGGTCGCGGGCGGCCTTGCCCATCAGCTCCCGCCGGTGGCCCGACAGGGCCAGGGTGCACCAGGCGGCGGCGAACGAGGACTCGCCGGAGGCGAGCAGCCCGGTCTCCCCGTCGACCACGGAGTCCCGCAGTCCGGGGACGTCGAAGGCGATCGTGGGAGTCTCCCGGGCGGCGGCCTCGGTGACCACCAGCCCCCACCCCTCCACGGCGGAGGGGTGCAGCAGCAGCCAGGCCGCGCACAGCAGCCGGTGCTTCTCGGCCTCGCTCACATGACCCGTGAACTGGACCCCGGGACCGGCCAGTTGCTCCAGCCGGTGGCGCTCGGGACCGTCGCCGACGATCACCAGCCGGCCGCCGGTCACCGGGCGTACCCGCTCCCAGAGCCGCAGCAGCAGGTCGATCCGCTTGTACTCGACGAGCCGGCCGACGGCGACGAAGAGCGGCTCGGGGGAGCGGTCCGCGCGCGGACCGGGCTCCTCCACACCGTTGTGGACGACGCGGATGCGTTCCCGCTCGACGCCGATCGCCCGCAGCGCGTGCGCCGTGGACGGGGACACCGCGACGAGCAGTCCGCGCCGGCGGGCGCCGGTCAGCGCCCAGTGCTCCAGCTTCCGCCCGAGCCGGGCGGCCGGGGCCAGGGGGCCGCCGAACCGCATCCGCCACAGGTCGGTGTGGACGTGGTTGACCAGGCACAGCGTGGGACCGCGGTGCCACAGGGGAGCCAGGTACGGCACCCCGTTGCAGACCTCGACCAGCAGGTCGGTCTCGCCGACCTGGCGGGCGAAGGCGGACCGGGCCCGCAGGTAGTGGTCGTAGGCGCCGCCCGCGGAGACGACCCGGTAGTCGCGGAAGGGTGCGCCCTCCGCCTGCGGGGAGTCGAGGGTCGGGGAGGCCGGGCCACCGCACAGGAGGGTGACCTGGTGGCCGAGTCGGGTCAGGCCGTCGGCCAGCCGGTCGACGAGCAGTTCGGAGCCGCCGGCGGCCTGGTTGCCCAGGTCGCGGTGGGCTAGGAAAACGATTCGGCGCGGATGTGGGGGGAGCGCCGGAAGGTGCTGCGGCTCCGTGGGGAACGGAGCCTGCAGCGGGGATGGCACGTGCTGGGGCATCGGTGCTCCAACATGTCTCGGGGTGCGGAACTCAGCGTGGGGTGGATCGCGCCGATCGTTCACGGCTGGGGTGGGGTCGTGCTCGGTCACGGTGCGGTGGGGTGGGCCGGGACGCGCGTTTTCTGTGGGGGAACCGGGAGCTTTCCACGGACCGGCTGTGGACGGGTTGTGCTCGGGTGGGGTGGACAGTTTTCGCTCCGCCGTTCGCCACGGCTACTCACCCGCGTGACAATTTCCGGCTTTATTAGAGCTGACGTCACGTCACATCATGAGAGACGGCTGCGGCGAATCGGAAGAACCGGGACGCCGCCTCCCCCGTGCCACCAAAACGCCTCCCGCCACGGCCAGGACGAACCCGATCACACCCGCACCGATCGGCAACGTCAGCCCCACCAGCCTCAACAGCCCGCTGTCCTCCTCGGCCCGCTCCACCGCCTCCTTCTGCGTTGCAGTGGTGAACGCGATCTTCCGGCTGTCCAGCAGAACGGCCGCGTCCTTCTCCTCGCCCGGCGCCCGCAGCGTCCGGCGCGGACCCGTCTGTGCGTACAGCACCCGGCCCGTGGACTGGTCGACCACCAGCTCCAGGCCGTGGTTGGAGTACCACTCCTCGGCCAGCACCTGCGGGGTGTCGTCCAGGCCGACGAGCCGCCCCGGCACCAGCCGGGTCCCGGTCTTCGTCGCCGGCACCGACGCGGTGAACCGGTACCCGGAGTACCCCTGGACCTCCTTGGTGCCCCGGTAACTCATCGTGACCGTCCCGCGCAGGGTGTTGTCCCACCAGCGGTAGTCCCGCTTCTCGACGCCGAACGGGAACTTCAGGTACGCCTCGCCCTCGATGTAGGGCTTCTCCTCGCAGCAGTGGACCGGCTCGGTGGTCTTCCGGTCCAGCACCCAGCGGTGCGGCGAGAAGTCCAGCGCGTCGTGCGGATCCTCGGCGGGCAGCGACTTGTCGGTGTCGACCGTCGTGATCACGTCCCACACGGCCTTCTCGCCGTCACTCTCCGCGACGTTTCCGCGCACCCGCTGGGTGACGGTGATGGTCTGGCCGGTGACGGTCGCCACCTTCTCCAGGTCGAAGACGCTGCCGGTGCCCTTGTAGACGGCGGTGGTGTCGATGTCGATCGGGTTCACGGCGGCGCGCGGCTCGACGTACCAGGCGAGCATGGGCGCCAGTACCAGCAGGAACGTGCCGAGACCCAGCAGGATCAGGGAAAAGGGTGAAGCTGTACGGCGCATCCGGGCACTCCAGGGGCTCGGGACGACGCGACGGGGGAGGCGGCCGCGCCGAGGGGAAAGGTGCGCGTGCGAGAAGGGGTGCGACGCGGTTCGGTCCGCGGCACCCGTATGGGCCGGGAACCGTAGGCGCCCCTTGACGTGGTGTCAATGTCATGTTGACACTGGGGCTCGACAGGCAGGGACGGGAAGCCCGGGTGGGGCGACCGAACAGCGGCCACCACGGCCGTCGGCCGAAGCGGCCGTACAGAGAGGCTGACCCTGCGATGTCCAGACTGCTCGCCGCCGCGCTGACCGTCGCGCTCGCCGCCGCCCTGGCGGTCGGCGCCGCGCTCGGCGTGGTCGCCCTGCTGGAGGCCACCCCCGACCAGCCGAACAACCCCCTGATCACCTACGAACAAGCCGGCCAGGGGAGTTGACCCGTGCCGTCCGCCGCCCGCACCGACACCCGCTCGGCCTGGCACGACGTCCCGCGGCTCCAGGTGCGCCGCTTCGCCGCCATCGCCATGGCCGAAGCACCCGAACTCGCCGAGCAGATCATGACCGAGATCCGCCGCGAGTACCCCCATCTGCCCGTGGTCCTCGACGACTCCGGCGAACCGATGGCCCTCGTCGGCATCCGCCGCGCCATCGAGGTCTTCGTCCAGCACCTGGAGACGGCCGAGGGCCGCCCGACCGTACCTCCAGGAGTTTTCCAGGAGTTCGGCCGCGGCGAGGGCCTCCACGGCCGCAGCCTCGACTCCCTCCAGGCCATCTACCGCATGGGCGTCAGACTGGCCTGGCGCCGCTTCGCCGACATCGGCCAGCGCGTCGAGATCCCACCACCGGCCATGTACGAACTCGTCGACGCGGGCTACGAGTACCTCGACGGCCTCGTCGACCAGTCCGTGCGCGGCTACGCCGAGGCCGCCGCCCGCGAGGCCGGCGAACGGCTCCGCCTCCAACGCCGCCTGATGGAATGGCTGTTGGCCGAACACCACCGCGGCGACCCCGCCGACGCCCTCTCCGAGCGCGCCGCCCGCATCGGCTGGCCACTGCCCGGAAAGGTCGCGGTCGGCGTCCTCCTGCGCCCCGCCCGGGAAGCGGTGGCCCCCGCAGTCGGCCAGGGCGTCCTGCTCGACATGGACTACGAGCAGCCCCGCATGGTCGTCCCCGAACCGGACGCGGCCGGCCGCTCCGAACTCCTCCACCGGGCCCTGACCGGCTGGTCCGGCGCGATAGGCCCACCCGTCCCCCTCGCCCACGCGGCCAAGTCCCTGCGCTGGGCGGAAGCGGCCGTGGGACTCATGGAACGCGGCCTGCTGCCCGCCGGCGAGGTCCTCTACTGCACGGAACACACCGAGGCGCTGGTCCTCCTCCAGCCGGAGGAACTCATTGACGACCTCGCCGTACGCTGCCTTGCCCCCCTCCGCCACTGCGGCCCCACCCACGGCCGCCGCCTCGCCGAGACCCTCCTCGCCTGGCTGGAGACCAGGGGCGGCGCCCCGGAGGTCGCCACCCGCCTGGGCGTCCACCCCCAGACGGTCCGCTACCGCCTCCGCCAGATCCGCGAACTGTGGGGCGACGAGATAGACGACCCCGACCGCCGCTTCGAACTCGAACTGGTGCTGCGCGCGCAGCGGTTGAGGGGAGGGGTGGGGGAGTTACGGGCCTGAGCCGTTGACACGGTCCGCAGCCCGCAGCCCGCAGCCCGCAGCCCGCAGCCCGCAGCCCGCAGCCCGTCGTCCGCCGCCTGCCGCCTGCTGCTCAGGGCCAGACCAGCGTGTCCGCGCTGACCGGCGCGACGGGGGAGCCGGCGTGCTTGCCGGTCGCGTCGACGGTGTACGCACCGGGGCGCAGCCGGCCGCCGTCCCTGTTGAACCGGACCTCGGCCGGCTCGGGGCGGGCGACGACAACCTGCGACTCGACGACCGTCCCGACCTCGTTCCTCACCGTGACCAGTACGGCGATCCTCGTGCCGTCGGCGGTGCCCAGCCGGATGACCAACTCCTCACCGGCGAGGCTTAGTTCGGGAACGTCGAGCCGGAGATGCCGCATTCTCCCCGGAGCCCGGACCGGGATGTTCAGCCCGGTCAGAACCCCTGTCACCTCATCGAGTGCGGCCTTGTTGCGCTGAAGGTTCCCGTGATGGTCCGGGACGCGGCGCAACATGTTGCTGTCCATGGGCACGTCCTCCCGGCAGGCCGCGACGAGTGGCACGGTGCCGTCGCCGTAGAGGTGCAGCCCGGCCGCGTAGGTGGGGTGGACGGTGAGCCGGCCGTCCTGGACCCGGGCGGTGGTCGGGGAGTTCTGCTGCGTTCCGACGATGGCGTGCGTGGCGGCGAGGGAGGCGGGGCGAGCCAGCTCGGCCGCGCGCAGATCGGTGTGGAAGCGCATGGCGTCGTGGGTGAGGGCGCGGTCGAGGTCGGGGATGTGGGGGTGCTCGGTGGTCTTGGCGAGCGCGCCGGTCGCCGGGTCCTCGATACAGGCGTACTCCGGGAGGAGTTGGTGGAGGGAGGGGAGGGTGCGGGCGAAGGCGGTGAGGTCGAAGGAGAGGGGGCCGAGGCGCTGATGCGCCCCGTTGACCAGCTGATCGAGCGCCTTCGCCGCGCCGCGGTAGGGGGTGCCGAGGGTGATCAGCTTGCGGGTGTGGGCGGCGCCGCCGCACTTCTCGATGTACCAGCGGGCCACGAGACCGCCCATGGAGTGGCAGACGAAGCTGAGCTGTGCCTCGGGCCCGCCGGCGGCTGCGCGCCAGCGTTCGAGGGCGGGTTCGACGATCTTCGCCAGACGGTTGGCGTTGTAGCGGTTGGAGAGGCGCCAGTCGTAGGGGAGGGGGAGGAGGTTGCCCTGTGCTGCGGGGGTGGACTCGCGGTAGCCGAGGGAGCGGAGGCGGGCCAGGAGCCTGTCGTAGCCCCTGACCGGGGTCCAGATACCGGGGATGAGGTGCAGGTCGTTCATGAGGGCGACGGGTTCGACTCCGTCGCCGGGGTGGTCGTCGCCGATGCCTTCGGGGAGACGCAGGGCGTGGAGGGACCGGCCGAAGGATGTGATCGCGTCGAGGATGGCGCCGGGGGTGGGGGACCAGAGGGGGGCGCCTCGGCGGGAGCGGAGGGTGGTGCCGGTAATGCCGGGGAGGACTACTACGAGGTCATTCGGCATGGGGGGCCTTGGGGTCGTCCGGGGCTTCTGTCGGCTCTTCCGCTTGGGTGCCTGCGAGGCGGGTGACCAGGTGGGGGATGAGGGTGAGGGCTGCGCTGTGGTGGGGGGCGATTTCGGCGAGGGCTGTGAGCCAGGCGGGGATCTGGGCGGGGGTTCGGTCGCAGGCGGACGTGAGGGTTTGGGTGGCGGGTTCGTCGTCGTCACTGGTGGCGGCGAGGACGATGGCGAGGTGGAACTCGGCCTCGGCTGCGAGGGCTTCGGTGGTGGCTGCGGTTAGGGCGAGGAGCGCGGTGGCCTCTAGGGCGGTGAGGTTGGGTGTGCGGGCGGTTGTGTGGAGTAGGGAGGGGAAGAGGGTGGGGTCTTCCAGGGCGTCCAGGGCTGGGGATTCGGCGTTGAGCCGTGCGAGGTGGAGTAGGGAGCGGGCTCGGGTGAGGAGGCGGGTCTGCTTGGGGTCAGTGGGTTCGCTTGACAGGGCTTCGTGGACGAAGTCGTCGAGTAGGTCGTCGCGGCGTTGGCCGAGGAGAGTTCGCTGGTCTTGCGGGGTGGCGTGGGTGAACTGGTAGGCGAGGGCGAGGCTGAGGAGGGGGCGGTAGGCGGTGTCGATGCCTTCTGCTTGGGCGGTTTGGCGGAGGGTGCGGTAGTGGGCAGCGGCTTCTTGATTGAGGCCGAGCAGAGCTTCTTCTACGCAGACGTCCGCTTCGGGGCTCAGGAGTTCTGGGTGCGCCGCTAGGTGGTCCCGCTCGGCTTCGTAGGTATCGGTGCGGATCCAAGCGCGGGACAGCTCCAGCAGCTCGGGGTTGATAGTGAGCCAAGGGGGTGGGGGTGCGCCGGTGAGTTGGTGCCAGTGGCGGTCGAACTCCTCTGGGATGGCGTTGCGGTGGCGGCGGGCCTCTTCGTGCAGAGGCTGGAGAAGTTCCGAGAGTCCTGCAGTTGTCGCCGCCTGTTCGGCATTGGCGAGCCATGCCGCTGCGTTGAGGTCTCCCGGGTTTGCATCAGTGGATCGGTAGAGCAGGAGGATGGCGGCGTTTGACGGTGATGCGTCGCTAAGCGCCTCTGTCCAAGGCTTTTCGGGAGATTGGCCGAGTTCGTTGTATCGGCTACTGAGGTTGTTGAGGGAGCTGGCGAGGTCGGGGAGGTGTGCGGGGTTGGTTTTGACGAGGGCGCGGTAGAGCTGGACGGCTTCTTCGGTTGGGGGGAGTGCGCGGTCGGGGTGTCCGAGTTCGCTGTGGCGGACGCCGAGGTTGTTGAGGGAGCCGGCGAGGTCGGGGAGGTGTGCGGGGTTGGTTTTGACGAGGGCGCGGTAGAGCTGGACGGCTTCTTCGGTTGGGGGGAGTGCGCGGTCGGGGTGTCCG
>NZ_JBEPBM010000012.1:201682-233557 GCF_040299205.1 Streptomyces sp. NPDC000983
GTCCGAGTTCGCTGTGGCGGATGCCGAGGTTGTTGAGGGAGTGGGCGAGGTTGGGGAGGTGTGCGGGGTTGGTTTTGGCGAGGGTGCGGTAGAGCTGGACGGCTTCTTCGGTTGGGGGGAGTGCGTCGTTGGGGCGTCCGAGGTTGCTGTGTGAGATGCCGAGGTTGTTGAGGGAGCTGGCGAGGTTGGGGAGGTGTGCGGGGTTGGTTGCGGCGAGGGCGCGATGTAGTTGGACGGCTTCTTCGGTTGGGGGGAGTGCGTGGTCGGGGTGTCCGAGTTCGCTGTGGCGGATGCCGAGGTTGTTGAGGGAGTGGGCGAGGTTGGGGAGGTGTGCGGGGTTGGTTGTGGCGAGGGTGCGGTAGAGCTGGACGGCTTCTTCGGTTGGGGGGAGTGCGTCGTTGGGGCGTCCGAGGTTGCTGTGTGAGATGCCGAGGTTGTTGAGGGAGCTGGCGAGGTTGGGGAGGTGTGCGGGGTTGGTTGCGGCGAGGGCGCGGTAGAGCTGGACGGCTTCTTCGGTTGGGGGGAGTGCGCGGTCGGGGCGTCCGAGTTCGCCGTGTGAGATGCCGAGGTTGTTGAGGGACATGGCGAGGTTGGGGAGGTGTGCGGGGTTGGTTGTGGCGAGGGTGCGGTAGAGCTGGACGGCTTCTTCGGTCGGGGGGAGTGCGTGGTCGGGGCGTCCGAGGTTGCTGTGTGAGATGCCGAGGTTGTTGAGGGAGCTGGCGAGGTTGGGGAGGTGTGCGGGGTTGGTTGCGGCGAGGGCGCGCCGTAGTTGGACGGCTTCTTCGGTTGGGGGGAGTGCGTGGTCGGGGCGTCCGAGTTCGCTGTGGCGGACGCCGAGGTTGTTGAGGGACATGGCGAGGTCGGGGAGGTGTGCGGGGTTGGTTTTGGCGAGGGTGCGGTAGAGCTGGACGGCTTCTTCGGTTGGGGGGAGTGCGTGGTCGGGGTGTCCGAGTTCGCTGTGGCGGATGCCGAGGTTGTTGAGGGAGTGGGCGAGGTTGGGGAGGTGTGCGGGGTTGGTTGTGGCGAGGGTGCGGTAGAGCTGGACGGCTTCTTCGGTCGGGGGGAGTGCGTGGTCGGGGCGTCCGAGGTTGCTGTGTGAGATGCCGAGGTTGTTGAGGGACATGGCGAGGTCGGGGAGGTGTGCGGGGTTGGTTTTGGCGAGGGTGCGGTAGAGCTGGACGGCTTCTTCGGTTGGGGGGAGCGCGCCGTTGGGGCGTCCGAGTTCGCTGTGGCGGATGCCGAGGTTGTTGAGGGAGTGGGCGAGGTTGGGGAGGTGTGCGGGGTTGGTTTTGGCGAGGGTGCCGTAGAGCTGGACGGCTTCTTCGGTCGGGGGGAGCGCGTCGTTGGGGCGTCCGAGGTTGCTGTATGAGACGCCGAGGTGAATGAGGGAACCGGCGAGAGCAGGTGCGTAGGCCACGCTGGCGTCGGCCAGCTTCCGATAGATGCTCGCAGCCTTCTCGACCGGTGCTAGCGCCTCGGTTTCCCTGCCCCAGTGCTGGAAGCGACGACCGATCAATCCCGCAGCCGCGCCCACATCAGCCACCAGCGCAGCACTCTCCTCCGCCAGCGACTCCAGGAAGCTCAGGCCCTCCAGCCCCGCATCCGCAGCATGCCGCCATGCGTAGAGCCACAAATAGGACGGACCCTCAGCCGCAACCCCCGCCGCAAGATGCCCCCGATAAAGCCCCAACAACACCCCCGCCACCACCACCGCCCGAGGATTGAACACCTCCTCCGCCGCCCCCCGGAACGCCGGCCGCAGATGATCGGCGAGGCTCTGATGCGCCATCCGATAGACGGCGACACCCCCCTCCCCGTCCTGCACGACGTGCCGTCCGAGGTTCTCCAGGACCCACCCGATGTCCTCCCGGGTGACCTCCGTACCCTCCGGAGCCTCCACGCCCGCGACCGCGAGCCACTCCTGTTCCGGGAAGCCGGCCCCGTACGCCCAAGTCAGCGCCCGGAGAAGGGACTTGGCCACCACAGCCCGCTCCGTCGAGATCGACGCCAGGTCCGCGTCCAGCGCCTCCTCCACCGAGTAGCTGACCTTCTCCTCCCACCCCTGCGCCGACGTGTCGACGGGCACCGCCGTCAACTGGTCCGCCACCAACCGGGCCAGGAGGAAGGTGTGTTGGACGTCCTCCGCGTCCTCCCCGAAGAGATGCCGCGCCACCACCCCCGTGTCCATCCGCCGGTCCACGTCGCTCAGCCGCAGCCGCACATAGTCCCGGAGGTCGACCAGGCCCCGCCGCGCGACCTCCGCGTCGTCGAGGTCGAGGCCCGCCCCCTTTGGCGCCAGTGTGTCGACCAGGCCCGGCCCCTCCTCCCCGCGAGGCACGTCCCGCGTCGACACGATCACCACCGCGTGCGCGGCGAGCCGTAGCAGCAGATCGTCGGCGACCTTGAAGGCCTCGGTGCGGGCCTCGTCCAGCCCGTCCAGCACCAGGACCGGGGGATCGGCCCCGTCCTCGACGGCCCGCTGCACCTCGCCCACCAGCTCGCTGGCGTTCCGGCGGGCGTCCCGGGCCGTCAGCAGACCGATCCGGACCAGTTGCTCCGCGAGATGATCAGCGGCCAGGTCCGCCGTGAGCCCGCGCGCGTGAACGTGCGCCGACACCGACCGCTCGTCCGGCACCTCGTGGCTCCAGGTGTGCCCGTCCCGCCGTAGCCGATCCCGTTCCTCCGGGTTGGACAGGCTCACCACCCGCCCCAGGATCGCCGACTTCCCCGTGCCCGCCGACCCCGTGACGACGTACAGCCCGCGTTGCCGCTCGCGGACCCACCCCACCACCCGGTTCACTTCCTCCGTGCGCCCCGTGAACCACGACTGTTCGTCCAGCCGGGCCCCGCTCCGCGCCGCCCGCAGCAGATGCTCGACCACCTGTTCCGGCGCCCCCGCCCGGTACAGAGGGTTCGGGAACATCCACCAGGCGCTGCCCCGCGACCGGAAGTCCGGCGTCTGCCCGTCCCCGTCCCACTCCTTCAGCACCGCGTCGCAGACGTCGTCGCCGCGGATGTACTCGTTGTGCGCCGACCACCGCATGCGCAGTACGGGAAGATCCGGCCCCGACTCCAGGACCTTGCGTAACCGCTCCCCGAACAGTCCGTCCCGGGCCGTCTCCGGCGGCAGGCAGGACGTGACGACGCCGACCCACACCCGTTCCGCGGACTCGGTCTCCCGCATGATCTCCGTCGCCAGGGCCTCCGCGGAGAGCCCGTCGCCCGAGAAACAGGTGTCGAAGACGAAGAGGAGCTGGTTCGCGCCCGACTCCGCGCAGGGGAGCACGACGTCCACCAGCGGGACGCCGTCGCTGGCGAACGGGCCGCTGTCCGCGCCGAGCAGCCGCAGCCCGCCCGCCGCCGGCAGGCTTCCGTGTCCGCTCCACGCCACCACCAGCGCGCTGTCCGCCGGCATGGTCCCCCGGAGTGCGCGCAGGTGGTCCCGGGCCTCGGCCTCCGTCGGATTCCGCAGGGGTTCGCCCTCGAACCGCGCCCCCAGCAGTTCGGCCAGCTTCTCCACGTCCGGTACGGCCTGCTCCAGCGGCTCGTGCGCGTCCGACGTGTACTTTCCGATGCCGATTCCGGCCAGACGTCCCTTGAACACCCCGTACCCCCCGAGCGGTTCCAAACAGGGCGCCAGTATCCGTCCGGGGTCCGTGTCACGGAGGGGAAACCCCTGAGTTTCAGCGCGGTGCACGCAGGACCATTGCCCGGTGTTTCCGACCTTGAGTAGCCTGTGTTCGTCATTCCGATCGGCTGTTGAAATTTCGAACACAGCCTTACAGATATCTAAGGGAGGGGGCCGCAAGTGGGACGCCTCGTACCTGCCGTGACCCGGGCTCTCGACATTCTCGAGCTCTTCCTCGACGGGGACGGCACGCTCTCCGCCCCCGACATCGTGCGCAAGCTCCAGCTCCCGCGCACCACCGTGCACGAACTCGTCACCACGCTCGCCGCGCGGTCCTACATCGTCCCGGTGCCGGGGCAGCCGGGCCGCTACCGGCTCGGTGTGCGGCCGTACCAGCTCGGCAGCCGGTACGCCGAGCAGCTCGACCTCGCCGCCGAGGGCCAGCAGGTGGCCCGCTCGGTCGCCGAGACCTGTGACGAGACCGTACACGTCGCGATCCTCGAAGGCACCGACGTCATCTACATTGCCAAGGTCGACTCCACGCACGCCGTGCGGATGGTGTCGGCGGCCGGCCGCCGGCTGCCCGCGCACTGCACGTCCGTCGGCAAGATGCTGCTGGCGTCCCTGCCGGAGCCGGAGCTCAGCTCGCGCGTCCCGGACGGTGCCGAGCTGGTCGCGATGACCCCGAACAGCATCACCGACCCGGTCGCCCTGCGCGAGGCCCTCAACGAGATCCGGCAGCGGCAGATCGCCGTGGAGAGCCGTGAGTCCAACCCGGACGTCTCCTGCGTGGCCGCGCCGGTACGGGACCGGGCGGGCCGGGTCGTCGCCGCGCTCTCCATCTCGGTGCCGATGATCCGCTGGAGCGATGAGCGCCAGACGGAGCTGGAGCAGCTCGCCGCGAAGGGCGCCGCCGAGTTGTCCGAGCGCCTCGGGCACCGGAGCGTGGCATGACGACGGCGTACGAGGTGGCGGTACGGGCCGAGGCGACCCTCGGCGAGGGCCCGACCTGGGACGCGGCCACCGGACGGCTGCTCTGGATCGACATCCTGGGCGCCCGCGTCCACTCCTACGACCCGTCCACGGGACGTAGGACCGTCCGCACGACCGAGCAGCACGTCGGAGCGGTGAAGCCCCGCGCGGGCGGCGGCCTCGTCCTCAACCTCCGGGACGGTGTCGCGCTCCTCGACCCCGACGACACGTTCTCCTGGCTGCATCGCGAGGTCGTTCCGGGGCGCCGGGCGAACGACGCGGCCGTCGCTCCGGACGGCTCGCTGTGGGCGGGCACCATGCGCTACGACGAGGCGCCCGGGGGCGGCACGCTCTCGCGGATCACCGGGGACGGTGCCGTCGACGTGATCCTCGACGACGTCGCCGTCAGCAACGGCACCGGGTGGAGCCCCGACGGGCGGCGCATGTACTACATCGACTCGCCGACCCGCCGCGTCGACGTCTTCGACTTCGAGGACGGCCGGCCCGTCAATCGCCGCCCCCTGGTCGAGATCGAGGACGGCGCCGGCTTCCCGGACGGCCTCACGGTCGACGCCGACGGCTGCGTGTGGGTGGCCCTGTGGGACGGCGCCGCGGTACGCCGCTACACCCCCGCCGGCACCCTGGACCGGGAGATCCCCCTCCCCACCCCCCGCATCACAGCCTGCACCTTCGGCGGCCCCGACCTGACGGACCTGTACATCACGACAGCCCGAGTAGGCCTGGAATCCCCCCACCCCACAGCAGGCTCCCTCCTGGTAATCCCCGCCGCAGGCAAGGGCCACCCCCAACCCCCCTTCACCGGCTGACCCCAACCCACCCAGGGGCGCGGGGAACTGCGCGACCAGCCCCCACCGACCCGCACCCGACCCCCTGGGGTCATGGGACCCTCAACAATCCGACCCAGGCCAACCCATCCCACCCAGGGGCGCGGAGAACTGCGCGCTCAACCCCCACAACCCGCACCCGCACCCAACTACTGCAACCCCGCCCGCTTCAACTCGTCCCCCGTCAACGGCGGCCCACTCAACGGCGCCTTGAGCGGCCCGCGCACCGCAGCGACCAACATGCCCGGCGTCAGCAGAACCCCCGCCCCCTTCTCCAGCGACATCACATCCGTCACGGCCCGAGCAACACGCCCGTTCCCCGTGGCGGTATACGTGAGCCGGTCGACATACGCCGCCACCAGCCGCTCCGCCCGCGTGGGCCCCGCCTCGGCCGCACCGGGGTAGAACACGTCCATCCCGATCGCCAGATCCCACGCGGCCCGGGCCGGCCGGGCCACCGCCTTCTGCACCCGCCGGGCGAGCCCGGGCGCACCCCACCCGAACGCCTCCACGGTGTCCCGCAGCGCCAGCGCACCCTGCGCGGCCGCCGACATCCCGTGCCCGTAGATCGGGTTGAACGCGGCCAGCGCGTCCCCGACGACGACGAAGTTCTCCGGCCAGGCGGACATCCGCTCGTACAGGTGCCGCCGGTTGGCCGTCGTACGGGTGAAGGCGACCTCGGTCTGCGGCTCGGCCCGAGCCATCAGCTCGGACAGGATCGGGTGGCGCAGCTCCTCGCGGGCGTACGCGTCGAACTCGGCGGTATCGGCGCTGGGTTCACCCCCGCGCGTACCGAACAGGGTCACCAGCCAGCGGCCGTTCTCGATCGGCAGCAGCACCCCGCCCTTGCCGGGGCCGCCACTGCGCGGCGCGGGCTGCACGTTGACGACGGGGAACCCGTCCCGGGCCGCCTCGGGGGCGAGGTAGACGCGGCTGGCGTAGGCCACACCGGAGTCGACCTCACGTATCTCCGGCCGCGGCAGACCGAGTTCGGACAGCCAGTGCGGAGTGCGGGAGCCGCGCCCGGTGGCGTCGACGACGAGACCGGCGCCGAGGACCCGCTCCTCGCCGTCGGACGAGCGCAGCCGCACCCCGGTGACCGAGGCGCCCGTACCGTCGAGGCCCAACACCTCGGTCCGCTCCACCAGTTCGACGTTGTCGTCGGCGAGCACCTGCGCCCGTACGGTCGCGTCGAGCAGGTCCCGGCTGCACAGCAGCATGAAGTGGGACTCGGCCCAGCGCCGGTACCAGCCGCGGGGGGAGAGGCCGACCATGTCGGTGGTGATGGGCAGGCGGTGGGCGCCCGCCTCCCGCAGCCGTGCGGTGACGCCCGGCAGCAGGTCCTCCATGGCGTGCGCGCCGCCGGACCACAACTGGTGGACGTGGCGGGCCTGGGGCAGGCCCTTGCGGGGCTCCGGGCCGGCGGGCAGGACGTCGCGTTCGACGAGCGTGACGCGGACGCCGACGGACGAGAGCGCGCGGGCGGTGAGCATCCCGGCGACGGAGCCGCCGAGCACTACGGCGGTGGCACTGCGATCACTCATGGACGGCTTGCTCCTGAACGTCTCTCATCTGAACGTCACTCATCGACGACTGGTTCTTCGCCAAAATGGCGCGAATGCGGTACGAACTGCTGCACGAACTACAACACGCGAACCCGACATGGGGTACCCCTCGGCGCTGAGGACATCGGCGGAAGCGGGCGGGTGATCGGGCGAGGGCCGGGCGGACACACAGGAACGACGGCCGTCAGGACGCGGATGCCATGGAGGGCGCCTCCGTAGGACCGCCCCGGACCGCCTGAAGCAGTTCGGGCCGGCGCAGCGCCCGCGACACCGCGCCGATCTCCCGGAGGAGTTCGGTGGTGTCCGGATCGCCCGTCCCCTCGCTCTCCGGCGACCGCCGTTTGACCTCGACGGCGTCCTGGATCGCGACCGCGGCGGCCAGCGCCCGGGCCCGGTCGGGGTTGAAGCCGAGACCGAGCGCGCGGTCGTAGGCGCGCTGCCGGGTGTCCTCGTCGAGGTGGCGGGCGAGGGGGAGCAGGATGTCGCGGATGAAGGTCTCCCGGCGGATCAGCCGCAGTTCGGGCGTGGCGCGCAGCACGAAGGGGACGCGGTTGCCGCTGACCGTGCGCATGAGCAGGTACAGCGGCCGCAGTTCGCGGTGGGCGAGCCGGACGCGCCAGCGGTCGTGGAGGTACTGGCCGGCGTGCGGGAGGATGAAGCCGACCGCGATCAGGATGGCGGAGACGGCGGCGACCGGCGGGGCCAGGTCGGTGCTGAGCCAGTCGAGGTCGTTGCCGGTCCAACGGGCCACCACCGCGGTGAGTTTGGCGCCGTCGAAGATCAGGTTCACCACGTAGCCGGCGCCCAGCAGTTTCAGTCCCCAGCGCAGCCAGGCGTCGAGGCCGTCGGTGCGCACCCAGTTCCAGATCAGCCGTGAGGTGATGAGGACGGCCACGGTGTGGGCGAGGAGGTAGAGGACGATCTCCTCGCGCATGAACGGGGTGTTGGCGTAGTAGGTGTCCAGGTCCTTGAGGCGTTCCACGGGCGCGTCGGCGAGGGCGAACAGCACCCACAGCGCGACGATCACGCCGGAGTAGACGGAGACCAGCCAGCGCATCGCGCGGCGTGTGGCGGCACTGCGGTCGGACAGCCCGTTGCGCCAGGCGACGATCAGCAACAGGCAGGAGCCGCAGAACGCGGTGAGCAGCGAGTAGCACCAGGGCGCGGAGATGTTGGGGACGCCGACGAAGGCGTTGACCCGGGCGATCGTCGAGGGCGAGCAGAAGACGAACACCGCGCAGGCGAGCAGCAGCAGGCCGCCGACGGCTCGGAGCAGGGGGTCACGCCAGAGCCTGACGATGGTGGGCAGTTTGATCGCCAGGGCGGCGGCGAGCACCGCGGTGGGGATCCAGAAGGAGATGTAGAAGTCGCTGAGCAGGGCGGAGGGGTCCAGCGCGTACGTCATCGTCGCTGTCCTCCGCGTCCGCGGTAGCCGAGGGAGCGCTGGAGCGGGTCGAGCGGGGCCGGGGGTGCGGCGGGGTCGTTCAGGTAGGCGCGGAAGGTGGCCGCGAGCCGGTGGCCGAAGTCGTCCGCGTCGGCCTCGTCCCGCTCCCGGGAGCCGTTGCGGGCGGCGACGCCGAGCGCGATGTCCTGCCACTCGGGCCGTTCGGCGAGGGCGTCGACGGCGGCGGCGCCGGCCAGGTGGGGGTGCCGGTGTCCCGCGTGCAGGTGCCACAACTCATGTCCGAGGATGACGAGTTGCTGGATGTCCTCGGCGCGTTCCTCGACGATGACGAGGTCGAAGTCCTGGAACTCCACCCAGAGTCCGGTGACTTCGATCTCGTCGGGGAACCGCTCGAAGCGCAGTTCTACGGGCCGTCCGCCGCGCCGGCGGCTCATCTCGGCGCACAGGGCCGCGCACAGCTCGCGTACGTCGGCCGGCCGGTGGCCGCCGGTGCCTACGGCGGTGGCGAGTTCGGCCGCCAGTGCGCGCATCGAGAGGCCGCCGCGCGGGCGTCGCCGCAGCGCCGCCGCGATCCGGGCCGCCCTCCTGCGAGCGCCCGCGACATCCATCCGTCCCCCTTCGTCTCGCCGCCGTCCCGGTGCGGTCCGGCGGGCCGTTCGAGAGTACGCGGACGGGAGTGTCCGCGTCATGCGCTCAGGCGACCGTCGTTCAAGCGGGAACGACCGTTCGCGGACGTCCGCGGCCTGAAGGGCCCCTGAAATTCCTGCGCAACCCATTGACGCGCAAGCGCTTCAACTTTACGGTCCCGGTTCGAAGTTACGAGCGTCATTCGATATTCCGAACATGCCGTGTGTTCGGATCACATGCACAAGAGAGCACCAACAGGTACAAGAACACGCACATCCACTCTTCAACAGTTAGGGCAGGGCATGGGACGACCTGGCCTGAGTCGCAGGCAACTCCTGGCCGGAGCAGGCGGGTTGGCCGTCGCCGGAAGCTTCGGCTTCGCGGCGCTCGGCACCGGGGCCGACGCGCTCGCCTCCGGCGCGGACACCCGGGTGCGCTACTGGAACCTCTTCAGTGGCGGCGACGGCTACAACATGATCGCGATGCTGGACGCCTTCCGCGCGGCGAACCCGGCCATCGACGTCAAGGACTCCACCCTCCAGTGGGGCAACCCCTTCTACACCAAGCTCGCCATGGCGGCCGCGGGCAACCGCGCGCCCGACCTCGGCGTGATGCACATGGGCCGGGTCACCGGCTTCTCACCCGGCCGCCTCCTGGACCCCTGGGACGTGGACCGGCTCGCCGAATTCGGTGTCAGGGAGGCCGACTTCAACCCCGCGCTGTGGAAGCGCGGCGTCATCGACGGCGAGCTCTACGCCCTGCCCCTCGACATCCACGTCCAGCTCTGCTTCTACCGCAGGGACCTGCTGAAGCCGGCGGGCCTGATCGGTGACGACGGCAAACTCGTCCCCGTCACCTCCACCACCGAGTGGTTCGAGGTGCTGAAGGAGGCCAAGAAGGTCACCAAGGACGGCCTGCAGACCATCGGCCTGTGGAGCCAGGACCAGAACTTCCAGTGGTGGTTCTTCGTCGCCTTCTACACCCAGCTTGGCGGCACCTGGTTCGACGACGCCAACACCGAGGTCACCTTCGACGCCGACAAGGCCACCCAGGTCCTGGAGTTCCTGCGGCAGCACGTCACCGACGGCTACACCATCCCCGGCGCCCCCACCGGCGAGCAGTTCATCAACGGCGCCCCCTTCACCTGGGAGGGCAACTGGTCGGTGCCGGTCTTCTCCGGCGCGAAACTCGACTACGGCGCCACCCCGCTGCCGCCCGTCTTCGGCGAGCAGGCCACGCACGCCGAGTCGCACGCCTTCGTCCTGCCCCACCAGGCCGGCCGGGGCGGCGCCGCGAACGACGGCGCCCACCGGCTCGCCGCCTACATCGTCCGGAACGCCCAGGCCTGGGCCGGCGGCGGCCACATCCCCGCCTACACCCCGACCCTGTCCACGCCCGAGTACCAGGAGCTCGCACCGCAGAACGAGTACGTCGGCGCCATGGACCACCAGGCCACCGAGCCCAAGGTGTGGTTCGCCGGCTCCACCGGCGTCCTCGCCCAGGACCTCGGCCCGGTCGTCGTCTCCTCGACCATGGGCTCCGCCGAACCCGCCGCCGTCGCCCGGCGGATGAAGTCCCGGCTCACCGCGCTCCTCGCCTCCCGCAACCCGATGGACGGCAGGACCGCCGCCGAGGGAGGTGCCGTCGCATGACCACCAGCGCCGAGACCGTCGTCGTACCGGCCCGGGCCAGGACCGCCACGGCCACCGGGACCGTCCGCCGCGACCAGGGCTTCCAGCACGGGGGCTGGTTCGTCGCCCCGTTCCTGCTGCTCTTCGCACTGTTCGTGATCTGGCCGCTGCTGCGCGGCGTCTACCTCAGTTTCACCGACGCCAACATCTCCGGCGACGGCGCCGGCTTCGTCGGCCTCGACAACTACCGCGAGGCCCTGGACGACGCGGCGATGTGGGACGCCCTCGGGCACAGCGCGTACTTCACGCTGCTGGTCGTCCCCTGCATCACCGTCCTCGCCTTCCTGCTGGCGATGCTCGCCCACCACATCGAGCGCGGGAAATGGCTGTGGCGGCTGTGCTTCTTCGCGCCCTTCCTGCTGCCCTCCACCGTCGCCGCCAACATGTGGCAGTGGCTGTTCACCCAGGGCATCGGCCTGTTCAACGAGACCTTCGGGCTCGACACGCCCTGGCTCACCGACAAGTCGTACGCCATGCTCGCGATCGTCATCACCACCCTGTGGTGGACGGTCGGCTTCAGCTTCCTGCTCTACCTCGCCGCCCTCCAGGGCATCCCGGCCCATCTGTACGAGGCCGCCAAGCTGGACGGTGCCAACGCCTGGCACCGCATGCTCCACATCACCCTGCCGATGCTGCGCCACATCACCGGACTGGTCATCGCGCTCCAGATCCTCGCCTCGCTGCAACTCTTCGACCAGGCCGTGGTGATGATGGACTTCGGCCCCGGACCCGAGCTCAGCACCCGCTCGTTCGTCCAGTACACCCTCGAACAGGGCTTCACCAGCTACCGCGTGGGCTACGCCTCCGCGATGTCCGTCATCTTCTTCGTGATCATCGCAGTCGTCGCGCTGGGTCGGATGTGGCTGCTGCGCAACCGTGCGGAGGCCACCCGATGAGCAGCACCGAGATACGGCTCAAGCCGCGCCGTCCCTGGACCCCCGGCCAGATCGTCCTCACCCTGATCGGCGCCGCCGTCTCCTGCGTCTTCATGGCGCCGATCGCCGCCGCCCTGCTCACCTCCTTCAAGTCCGAGGCGGAGGCCGCCGAGATCCCTCCGCACTGGCTGCCCGAGGCATGGACCGGTCAGGCGTGGAAGGCCCTGTTCGAGACCGGCAACATCACCAACTGGTTCGTGAACTCCCTGGTGGTGTCGGTCTGCGTCACCACCGTCGTGCTGGTCGTCAGCGCCCTCGCCGGATACGGCTTCGCCCGTACCGAGTTCCGCGGCAAGAACGTGCTGCTGGGCCTGGTGATGGCCGGCCTGATGATCTCCCCGGCGGTGCTCGGCGTCCCGCTGTTCACCACGGTCCAGCAGATGGGGATGGTCGACACCTACTGGGGCATGATCCTGCCGCAGTGCGCGCCCGCCGCGATGGTCTACATCCTCTACAAGTTCTTCCAGGGCGTCCCGCGCGAGCTGGAGGAGGCCGCGTTCATCGACGGCGCGGGCCGCTGGCGGGTCTTCTTCACCATCGTCGTCCCGCTGGCCCGGCCCTCCCTCGCGGCGGTGGGCATCTTCACCTTCATCGCGTCGTGGAACAACTTCCTGTGGCCGTACATGGTCACCAACAACCCCGACCTGATGACGATGCCGAACGGCATCGCGACCGTCATGAACTCCTACGGCATCCAGTGGGCCCAGCTGATGGCCGGCGGCCTGATGGCGGGCCTGCCCCTGATCGTGGTGTTCGTCTTCTTCCAGCGGCAGATCGTGGCCGGCGTCGCCCACACCGGATTGGCGGGACAGTGACCCTGCGCAGAACCCTCACCGCCGTCACGACGGCGGCCCTCATGGCCCTCCTCCCCAACACCGCCCAGGCGGCCGGGACTTACCCCGACCCGCGCCCCATCACCGGCCAGCGGATCATCCACGACCCGACCGTCATCCACCTCAAGTCCGGCGGCTACGCGGCCTATTCGACGGGCGGCGTCATCGGCGCCCGCCTTTCCAAGGACGGCAGGCAGTGGGACGACGCGGGCAACGCCTTCGCCGAACCGCCGAGCTGGTGGTACGAGTACAACGACACGGGCGACCCCTGGGCCCCGGACATCTTCTACCGGGCGGGCCGGTACTGGCTCTACTACGCCGTCTCCTCCTGGGGCACCAACCACTCCGCGATCGGCGTCGCCACCTCCCGCACCGGCCTCCCCGGCACCTGGACCGACCACGGCAAGGTCTTCACCTCCGAGACCACCGACCACTGGAACGCCATCGACCCCGCCCTGATCAAGGCGGACGGCAAGCTGTGGATGTCCTTCGGCTCGTACTGGACGGGCATCCGCATGGTCGAACTGAACGAGAGGACCGGCAAGGCGGTGACCGGAGCCACGGTCCATCACCTGGCCACCCGCCCGGACCTCCCGTACGCGGTGGAGGGCCCCTACATCGTCAAACACGGCCGCCACTACTACCTCTTCGCCTCCTACGACGCCTGCTGCTCGGGCGTGAACTCCACCTACAAGATCAAGGTGGGCCGCTCGACGGACATCAGGGGCCCGTACGTCGACAGCCGGGGCAAGCCGATGCTGGAGGGCGGCGGCGACCTGGTCCTGGAGGGCCACGGCCGCTTCCTCGGCACGGGCGGCCAGTCGGTCTTCCAGGACAAGGGCAAGGACTGGCTGGCCTACCACTACTACGACGCCGAGGACAACGGCACCCCGAAGCTGGGCCTGAACAGACTGAGCTGGAAGGCAGACGGCTGGCCCATCGTGGCTTAGGGGCGCGGGGAACTGCGCGACAAGCCCCCACCCACCCGCACACGCCACCGAACCCGGAACCACCCCTGCGAAAGGCGACCATGCACACCGCCCGCTTCACCCTCGACCCCGCCTTCACCGTCGGCGAGGTCAACCCCCGACTCTTCGGCAGTTTCGTCGAGCACCTCGGCCGCTGCGTCTACACCGGCATCTTCGAACCGGACCACCCCACCGCCGACGAGGCCGGAATCCGCCAGGACGTCCTGGACCTCGTCAGGGAACTCGGCGTGACCGCCATCCGCTACCCCGGCGGAAACTTCGTCTCCGGCTACAGGTGGGAGGACTCGGTGGGCCCCGCCGAGGACCGCCCCCGCCGCCTCGACCTCGCCTGGCACGCCACGGAGACCAACCGCTTCGGCCTCTCCGAGTACATCGCCTTCCTGAAGAAGGTGGGCCCCCAGGCCGAACCCATGATGGCCGTGAACCTCGGCACCCGCGGCGTCGCCGAGGCCCTGGAACTCCAGGAGTACGCCAACCACCCCTCCGGCACGGAACTCTCCGAACTGCGCCGCGCCCACGGCGACAAGGACCCCTTCGGCATCCGCCTGTGGTGCCTGGGCAACGAGATGGACGGCCCCTGGCAGACCGGCCACAAGACCGCCGAGGAATACGGCAGGATCGCCGCCGAGACGGCCCGCGCCATGCGCCAGCTCGACCCCACCGTCGAACTCGTCGCCTGCGGCAGCTCCGGCCAGTCCATGGAGACCTTCGCCGAATGGGAGGCGACGGTCCTGAAGGAGACGTACGACCTCGTCGACTACGTCTCCCTGCACGCCTACTACGAGCCGATCGACGGTGACGTCGACTCCTTCCTCGCCTCCGCCGTGGACATGGAGTCCTTCATCGAGAACGTCGTCGCCACCTGCGACCACGTCGGCGCGCGGCTGAAGTCCAAGAAGAAGATCAACCTCTCCTTCGACGAGTGGAACGTCTGGTACCTCACCCGCTGGCAGGAGCAGGCGCAGAACTTCGAACAGGACGACTGGCCCGAGGCACCCCGGCAGCTGGAGGACAACTACTCCGTCACCGACGCCGTCGTCTTCGGCTCGCTGCTGATCGCCCTGCTCCGGCACGCCGACCGGGTCACCGTCGCCTGTCTGGCGCAGTTGGTCAACGTCATCGCGCCGATCATGACCGAGCCCGGCGGCCCGGCCTGGCGGCAGACCACGTTCTTCCCGTTCGCGCAGGCCGCCCGGTACGGCCGCGGCCAGGTCCTGGACGTACGGGTGGACTCCCCGACGTACGCGACGAAGAAGTACGGCGAGGCCGACCTGCTGCACGCCACCGCCGTACGCGGCGAGGACGGGAGCGTCACGGTGTTCGCGGTGAACCGCGGCCGCACCGAGGCGCTGCCCCTCGACGTCGCCCTGAACGGGCTGGACCTCACCGAGGTCGTCGAGCACAGCGCGCTCGCCGACGCCGACCCGGACGCCCGCAACACCCTCGACGCACCCGAGCGGGTCGTCCCGCACGCGGTCGAGGGCACCGCGGTCACCGACGGCCGGCTCACCGCCGTACTGGAGCCGCTGTCCTGGAACGTGATCCGCCTGCGTTGATCCGCCGATCCGCCCGCGCTGATCCGCATCCGCCGACACACGCGCCGCGCGCAGCGGCGACAATGGTCGTATGAGGATCTCGGCACGGGCGGACTACGCGGTACGAGCCGCACTGGAGCTCGCCGTACGGCACAACGACGGCCCGGTGAAGGCGGAGGCCATCGCCTCCGTCCAGGACATCCCGCACAAGTTCCTGGAAGGCATCCTCGGCGACCTCCGCCGCGCCGGTCTCGTCGAGAGCAGGCGCGGCGGCAACGGGGGCTACCGGCTGGCCCGGGAGGCGTCGCAGATCTCGGTCGCCGACGTCATCCGGGCCGTCGACGGCCCCATCGTCTCCGTGCGCGGGGTCCGCCCCACCGGCCTGTCCTACGCCGGGTCCGCCGAGCCGCTGCTGCCGCTGTGGATCGCGCTGCGCGCCAACGTCCGCCGGATCCTGGAGGGCGTCACCATCGCGGACGTCGCCGCCGACGCGCTCCCCGAGTCCGTCGTCTCACTGGCCGCCGAGCCCGCGGCCTGGGAGAACCCATGACCCGGCCCGCCCCTGCGGCAGCCCTTAACGCCATTCTCAGCTCGCGCTCAGCTTGATCCCCTAGCGTCCCCTCCTGTTCATCCCTACTCACCCGGTAGGAAACCCAGGAACAGGACGGAACCGCCCCATGCGCACGCTGATTCTGCTCGCCCTCGCGGGCCTGGGCGCCCAGCTCGTGGACGGCAGCCTCGGCATGGCCTACGGCGTCACCTCCACCACCCTGCTGCTCGCCATGGGCACCAACCCGGCCGCGGCCTCGGCCACCGTGCACCTCGCCGAGATCGGCACCACCCTGATGTCGGGCGCCTCGCACTGGCGCTTCGGCAACGTGGACTGGAAGGTCGTCGCGAGGATCGGCGTGCCGGGGGCGGTGGGCTCCTTCCTCGGCGCGACGGTCCTGTCCCGGCTCTCCACCGAGGTCGCCGAGCCGGTGATGTCGCTGATCCTGCTGGGCCTCGGCCTGTACGTCATGTCCCGCTTCACCTTCCGCGGCCTGCCCAAGGGGCAGCTCGGCAAGCCGCTGCGCAAGCGGTTCCTGTCCCCGCTGGGCCTGGTCGCCGGGTTCCTGGACGCGACCGGCGGGGGCGGCTGGGGTCCCGTCGGCACGCCCGCGCTGCTGGCCAGCGGCCGGATGGAGCCGCGGAAGGTGATCGGCTCGATCGACACCAGCGAGTTCCTGGTCGCGGTCGCCGCCAGCCTGGGCTTCCTGCTCTCCCTCGGCTCCCAGGGCGTGGACTACGTCTGGGTCCTGGCCTTCCTGATCGGCGGGCTCATCGCCGCCCCGATCGCGGCCTGGCTGGTCCGGCTGGTCCCGCCGCGCGTTCTCGGCTCGGCGGTCGGCGGCGTCATCATCGTCACCAACGTCCGCACGCTGCTCAACAGCGACTGGATCACCGCCCCGGCGGCCCTGTCCACGGCGGTGTACGTCGTCCTGTACGCGGTCTGGGCCGCCGCCCTGGCGTGGTCGATCCGCGCCTACCGGGCCGAGCGGGCCCTGGAGACGGAGCCCGAGGCGCTGGAGGAGTCTCCGGCGCGGGTGTAGCACGGGCGATCCCGCCCGCTCCTGTCGGCGGGGCGGGCGGGACCGTGGGGCTCAGCTGCGTTCGACGCCCAGGGTCAGGGTGCCGGTGTAGCCGGCCGAGGTCGTGCCGCCGAGGGCGGTGAGGGTCAGGAGGCCGGACGCGGCGCCGCCCTCGTCGTAGATGGAGTCCTGGGCGAGGGTGGTGCGCGGCACCGTGTTCGCCGAGTACGGCGAGATCGCGGCCACCCGGGTGGTGATCGTCTCGTTGAAGAAGAGCTGGCCGGTGTGGAGTTCCTGGCCGCCGGTGAACGAGCCGTCCGAGGTCAGGGTGACGTTCGTGTGCACCTTGACGTGGATGTGGATGCAACGGCCCCGGTACCAGCCGGGGTAGACCGTGGTGATGTTCGCGACGCCGTTCGCGCCGGTCAGGACCCCGCCGCGCAGGAAGGTCCCGTTGTCGGGCTCGTTGTGGCCGTTGTTGCCGACGAAGCCGGAGTACTCGCCGAGCGCGTCGGCGTGCCACAGCTCCACCAGCGCGTTGCTCAGGGGCACGCAGGTGTCGTCGTCCACGACGGTGAGGGCCAGCTTCAGCGGGATACCGGTCTTGTCCTCGGCGATGTCGGCCCGGACGAGCTGTCCGTCGAGGTAGTAGGGGCCTTCGGTCATCTCCTTGGTCAGGGTGCACACGGCCGCCGCGGCGACGGGCTCGGCGCGTGCGGGGGAGGGGGACGAGGTGGACGGGGACTCCGGGGCGGCCGTGGTCACGGCGAGTGCGGCGGCGGTGGCGCCCGTGGCGATGAGGACGGTACGCCGTCCGATGGGGGTTCCTGCTTCGTCTGTCATGGACACGGCACCGTAGGGAGCGTGGCTGTCCGTGAGCTGTCAGTTGGGCAAAGTGACGGCTCGTCAAGTCCCTTGCCGGTCAGGGTGTCGGGCGGACTCCCGGATTCCTCGCGAATGGCCGGAGTTCATCCTGTCCATGCCAAGCCATCCTTTCTACGATGCAACCGCCTCCGCCTTCACAGAAACCTCACTGTTTCTTCAAAGCGCAACCAAATGCGGAGGCATAGCCACCCCCCAACCCGAGGAGAAGCCATGACCCGTGGCCTTCTGCTGAGCGGCGCCGCACTCGCCGCTCTCGTCGCCACCGCACTGCCCGCGCACGCGGCGGACCCGTTCGACGACCCGCCCCCGGACAAGATCATCATCAAGGTCGCCACGGTGAACGGCTCCGGCTGCCCCCAGGGCACCACCGCCGTCGCCGTCTCCGAGGACAACACCGCCTTCACCGTGACCTACAGCGAGTACCTCGCCCAGGTCGGCGGCAACTCCGATCCGACCGCGTTCCGCAAGAACTGTCAGCTCAACCTCGTCGTCCACGTCCCGCAGGGCTTCACCTACGCGGTCGCCAGCGCCGACTACCGGGGCTTCGCCTCGCTCCAGAACGGCGCGAGCGCCGTCCAGCGGGCCTCGTACTACTTCCAGGGCTCACCGCAGACGGCGTACCGCAGCCACCCCTTCAGCGGCCCGCTCGACGACAACTGGCAGGCCACCGACTCCACGGAGTGGGCGCAGCTCGTCTGGGCGCCCTGCGGGGTCCAGCGCAACTTCAACATCAACACCGAACTGCGGGTCAACCGCGGCACCTCCCCGGCGGACAAGGTCAGCTTCATGACCATGGACTCGACCGACGGTGACATCAGCACGGTGTACCACCTGGCGTGGAAGGAGTGCCCGGCGAAGTCCTAGCGGGGCGTGAGGGCGCCGGGGGCCCGCCGTGTCAGCTTCGGCCGGTCCCCGGCGTCCCCACTGCCGCGTATCCGAGGAAGGTTGTCCAGGAGGCGGGGGCGAGGGCGAGGCGGGGGCCCTGGGGGTTCTTGGAGTCGCGGACGTGGATGGTGGCGGGGGTGTGGGCGACCTCTACGCAGTCGCCGTCACCGCTACTGCTGTGACTGGACTTGCGCCAGGATTGCGCGACTTCCACGCAGTCGTCGCCAGAACCCCCGCTGTAGCTGGACTTGTGCCAGGCGAGAGCGACTTCTACGCAGTCCCCCGAACCGCTGCTGCTGTAGCTGGACTTGAACCACATCAGTTCGCCGGTGCTCATAGCTCTCCTCGCATCCGTTGCAGCAGGCTCACGGAGTCGTGGAGAGTGAGAGCCTGTGAACGCATCCTGGCATACCGCCCTTGGAGCACGCTGACAACCTTCGAGGAGGTAAGTAGTTGGCCGCTCTCAGGTGCCTCCGTGTATGCGAACCACCGGTTGTCCGGCGCCTCCAGTAACTGCATGGGCCCATGCAGCCCTGCGTGTGACTCGCGCACCAACGGCATGATCTGGATCTCGACGTTCCGCAGCTTGGAGACCTCAAGCAAGTGATCGACGAGTGCCCGCGTTGTCGGCGCCCCGCCGGTTCGGCGGAGCAATAGCTGCTCCTCGACGATGAAGCTGAACGCCGTGTTGGGGCGCTCGTGCAGGAGTCGCTGCCGCGCAGTTCGTGCTGCCCACTGAGCCTCGATCTGTTCGTCCGTCAGCGGGGGAAGCTCATCGGTGAACAGTTGTCGCGCATACGCCTCCGTCTGCAACAACCCCGGTACCAACCGGCATTCGTACGTGTACAGCGTGATCGCCGACGCCTCCAGGCGGGCCCACTGCCGGAACCAGGCCGCCAGCCCTGGTTGCCGGCTGAGATGCTGTGCCGCCCGTGACAGGGCCCCCGTGTTGCCCAGTACGCCCTCCGCGCGTTCCGCGAACCTCGGGTCAGGCATGCGACGGCCGAGTTCCAGTGAGGCGACCGTGTGCCTCGACAGCCCCACCCGCTCCCCGAACTCCTCGCGGCTCAGGCCCGCGTGCTCCCGTAACGCCTGCACCACCGCCCCGAAGGTCCGCAGACTGTCGGACGACTCCGGTTCCCCGCCCGTGCCCACCACGCCATCGACCACTGTCGGTCACCTCCCGCGCCCATGGTCACGGTCGGTGACGCGTACTGTCCACCCCGTGACCGCGTACGCTTCCCCGGCGTACGCGCCCGCTGCCTGGTGAATCGCCCGGCCGGGGCGGCAGATTGGCGGCATGACCGCACCGAACCCCCCACGCCCGCCGGTTACCGTACGTATGTTCAGTCAGCGGCTCACCGCGACCCCGCGAGGCGCCCGGCTCGCCCGACGCCTCGCCCAGAGCCAGCTGGAGGTGTGGGGGGTCCCGCACGACACCGACGTGTCGGGCGCGGTCGCCGTGATCGTCGCCGAGCTGGCCGCCAACGCCGTACTGCACGGCCGGGTGCCGGGGCGGGACTTCGAGCTGCGGCTGTCCCTGGTCGCCGGGAGCGTGCGGGTGGAGGTGAGTGACACCTGTGCCGAGCGGCGGCCGCCCGTGCCCGCCGAGGTGGGGCCGCCGGATCCCCTCGACGAGGGCGGGCGCGGGCTCCTCCTCGTCCAGGCGCTCGCGAGCCGCTGGGAGGTGCTGGAGCGGGCGGCGTGCGGCAAGACCGTCCGCGCCGAGGTGGACGTGCCCAAGTGGCTTGCCCTGTGGCGGGATTGAAGGCTGTTGCTGCGCGAACCATTGACGCGAATGGGCTTCGATTCTACCTTCCCGTCCGAAGTGACGATCGATGTTCGACATACAGAACAGGAGCGTTCACATGAGCCGCATCAGAACCACCCTCCTCGCCCTCCCCGCAGCCGCGGTCCTCGCCCTGCTGCCGTCCACGGCCTCGGCGTACCCCAACCCCGGCACGGTCACGGGCTCCACCGTCGTCCACGACCCGACGATGATCCGCACCTCGTCCGGCCAGTACCTGCTGTACGCCACCGGCGGCGGCATGGCGAGCAAGACGTCGGGCAACCGGATCGCCTTCAGCGCGGGCGCCGACGCCTTCTCGTCCCGCCCGAGCTGGTGGTCGGGCTACTCCTCCGTGCCGGAGGCGTGGGCGCCGGACATCTCGTACCAGGGCGGCAAGTACCTGATGTACTACTCCGTCTCGAAGTTCGGCTCCAACACCTCGGCCATCGGGCTGGCGACCTCCACCACGGGTCTGCCCGGCAGCTGGACGGACCAGGGGACCGTCTACACCTCCGGCTCCTCCAGCGACTACAACGCCATCGACCCGAACCTCTTCGTCAACAGCGACGGCAAGTGGTGGCTCTCCTTCGGCAGTTGGTGGACCGGGATCAAGATGATCCAGATCAACCCGTCGACCGGGAAGCAGCTCTCCTCCAACACCACCCGCTACTCCCTCGCCTCCCGCCCGAGCGGGACCAAGGCCGTGGAGGCGCCCTACATCGTCAAACGCAACGGCTACTACTACCTGTTCGCCTCGTACGACACCTGCTGCGCCGGCACCAGCAGCACCTACAAGGTCAAGGTCGGCCGCGCCACCAGCGTCACCGGGCCGTACTACGACAAGAACGGCGTGTCGATGATGAACAACGGCGGCACGCCCGTACTGGAGTCGCACGGCCGGTACATCGGCCCCGGCGGACAGTCGATCATGAACGACGTCGACGGCGACCTGATCGTCTACCACTACTACGACGGCCAGGACAACGGCACGCCCAAGCTCGGCATCAACCTCCTCAACTGGAGCACCGGATGGCCCGTCGCCTACTGACCCTGCTGGCCTCGCTGGTCTTCCTGCTCGCCCTGGGGCAGACCCCGGCCAGCGCCGCCTCGTTCAGCAACCCCGTGAAGTCGGTCAAGGGCGCCGACCCCTGGATCTCGTACCACGACGGCAACTACTACCTGGTGACGACGAGTTGGACCGATCGCATCACCATCCGCAAGTCCACCACCCTGGCCGGACTCGCCACCGCGCCCAGCGTGCAGGTCTGGCAGGGCGACGCGGCCTCCCGCTGCTGCAACATCTGGGCGCCGGAGCTGCACTATCTGAACGGCCGCTGGTACCTGTACTACGTCGCCGGACAGAACGTCTCCGACTACGTCCCGACGCAGCGCACCCACGTACTGGAGAGCGCCGGCTCCGATCCCATGGGCCCGTACACCTACCGCAACCAGCTCAACTCGTCCTGGATGCTGGACCCGACGGTCGGCACGATCAACGGTCAGCTGTATCTGTTCGGCAGCGCGAGCGGAGGCACGCAGAACCTGGTCGCGGCCCGGATGTCGAACCCGTACACGCTGGCCACCGGCTTCTCCACCATCTCGACGCCGACCTACGACTGGGAACGGTCGGGCGGCACGGTCAACGAGGGGCCGGAACTCCTCCAGCGGGGCGGCCAGACCTATCTGATCTACTCCGCGAGCGGCTGCTGGACCCCCGACTACAAACTGGGCCAGCTGAAACTCACCGGCTCCAACCCGCTCTCCGCCTCCTCGTGGACCAAGAAGTCCTCCCCGGTCTTCCAGCGCAACGACTCCGCGGGCGTCTACGGACCCGGCCACAACGGCTTCTTCACCTCACCCGACGGCACGGAGAGCTGGCTCGTCTACCACGCCAACGACTCCGCCTCGGAGGGCTGCGACAACGGCCGTACGACCAGGGCGCAGAAGTTCACCTGGAACTCCGACGGCTCCCCGAACCTGGGCACCCCGGTGGCGCTGGGCGCGAGCCTGGCCGGCCCCTCGGGAGAACCCTCCTCGGCGTCCACCACGTACACCCTGACCAACCGCAACAGCGGCAAGTGCCTTGACGTGGCGGACGGTTCGACGGCGGACGGCGCCAATGTCCGGCAGTGGAGCTGCAACGGGGCGACCCCCCAGCGCTGGCGCCTGGAGGACCTGGGCGACGACACACACCGGCTGGTCAGCGTCGCCACGGGCAAGGTGCTGGACACGGCCGACTGCTCCTCGGCCGACGGCGCGGACCTGCGCCAGTGGTCCTGGCTGAACAACACCTGCCAGCGCTTCCGCCTCATCACCACAACGGACGGCTACGTCCGCATAGTCAACCAGGCAACAGGCAAGGTGGCGGACGTGGCGAACTGCGCCACAACAGACGGGGCAGACGTCCGCCAATGGACCTGGCTGAACAACAACTGCCAACAGTGGCGCCTAAACCCGACCTAGAAAAACCCACCCAGGGGCGCGGGGAACTGCGCGAGAACCCCGCACGACCCCGCACAGGTCCACCCACCTCTCAGGGGCGCGGGGAACTGCGCGAACAACCCCCACGAACCCGCATCCGCCGACGCGACCGGTTCACCCCATGCCGGCCGCGTTCGGCCAGGCCCCCGCGTTGGGCCACCCCGTGGCCGGCGCGGGCGCCAGCCCAGGCCCGGTGGTCCCCCGAACCTGCGCCGCCGTAAGCCCACCCCGGGCAGGCACCCCCGGCGGCGTAGGCCCGAACGCGGCGGCGGCAGGCACAGCCGCCGGAATCGGCGCCGGAATGGGCGCCGGCGTCGGCATAGGCGCAGGCATCGGAGCCGGCGCAGCCACAGCAGCAGCCGCCGGCATGGGCGCGGGCATCGGCGCAGGCACAGGCGCAGGCATCGCAACAGCAGGCGCAGGCATGGCAGCAGCAGGCGCAGGCATGGCAGCAGCAGGCGCAGCCGCCGGCACCCCCATAGCCGGCGCAGCCATAGGAACCCCCATAGGAATCCCCGCCCCGTTCGTGGACCCCACCAGCCGGTCCACGGCCGCCGTACCCGAGCTGTAGCTGGTCCCGGTAGCCAGCTCGGGCACGGCGGCCGCTCCCCTCCTGGTCCCGTAGAGCACCTGTTCCAGACCGGACACCAGGCGACGCACGTCCGTCTGGGGGCGCACCACGAGTCTCAGGAAGCGGCTGGACGAACCGATCTTGTTGCCGCATTCACGGACCAGGATCCGGTGCTCGGTGAGCAGCCGGTCCCGTACGACGGTGCCCTCGGCGCCCACGGGCAGGCGCACGAAGAGGAAGTTGCCCTGGGAGGGGTAGACCGTGAGGCCGGGCAGCGCGGCGAGCTGGGTCGCCATGTCGAGGCGGTCCCGGCGCACCTGGTGCAGGCTCTCGGCGTACTCCTGCCCGTGGTTCTTCAGCATGAACACCACATGCTCGGCGAAGGCGTTGAGGTTCCACTTAGGGAGCATCGAGCGGACGCGTCCCGCGAGCGAGGGGTTGGCGACGAGATAGCCGAACCGGATGCCGTGCAGGCCGAAGTTCTTGCCGAGGCTGCGCAGCACGATGACGTTGGGCCGCAGCATCGCCTCCTGCACGACCGAGGGCTCCACCTCCGCGTCGGCGAACTCCAGGAACGACTCGTCGATGACGACCAGGTCGAGATCGGCCATGGCGTCCATGAACTGCACGAGCGCGTGCCGGTGCAGGAAACCGCCGTCGGGGTTGTTGGGGTTGCAGATCACGGCGACGCGGGTGCCGCGGGCCCGGATGAACTCGGCGTACTGCGCGAGGTCGAGGGCGAAGCCGCTGGACTCCTGGAGCGGGAACATGTCGACCCGCTTGCCGGTCTCCATGGGCTGGTCGGTCCAGCGGCCGAAGGTGGGGACGGGGACGGCGAGGGACTCGCGGACCAGCAGGTGGTCGATCCAGGTGATCAGCTCGGTCGAGCCGTTGCCCATCGCGACGGCCTGCGGGGGGAGTTGGAGGAGGTTGCACAGCTCGGCCGTGATGGTGTCGGCGCCGCTGGGGTAGTACGTGATGATGTCGCGCAGCCGGCTCGCCATGTCGTCGAACATGGCGGGGGTGGGGAAGTAGGGGTTGCACGGGATGCAGAAGTCGATCGGTCCGACCCCGTCACCGCCTTCACGCGCCAGCGCTGCCATCGAGGGGCTGTGCGCCGCCGTGCTGCGGAACAGCGAGGTGACGTTCTCAGCCAATGCAACCTCCGGGTCCGGGTGGCCCGTGCGGGGGAGCACGGGCCACCCTTGGATACGGATGCCGCAGAGGCGCTGTTCAACCTCTGTGAATTTGGTGGGAAGTTGTGAAGACGCTGTGACCGAGGGTCACGCGCTGAACGAGTGCACCGTCGTCGTCCGGTACGTCTGCCCAGGTCGCAGCGTTGTGGACGGGAACGAGGGCTGGTTCGGCGAGTCCGGGAAGTGCTGCGTCTCCAGGCAGAGCGCGTCGCCCTGGCGGTAGATCGAACCGCCGGTGCCGACCAGGGTGCCGTCGAGGAAGTTGCCCGAGTAGAACTGCAGGCCCGGCTCGGTGGTGGCCATCTTCAGGGTGCGGCCGGAGGAGGGGTCCCGCAGGGTCGCCACCCACTGGGGACGCGACGTGATCCCCTTGTCGAGGACCCAGTTGTGGTCGATGCCCTTGCCGTACAGCAGTTGCTGGTGGGCGACACGGATGTCCTCGCCGACGGTCTTGGTGCGGCGGAAGTCGAAGGGGGTGCCCGCGACCTTCGCCAGCTCGCCCGTGGGGATCAGCCCCGAGTCGACCGGCGTGTAGCGGGAGGCGGCGATGGACAGCTCGTGGTCGTAGATGGTGCCGCTGGCCTCGCCGGCCAGGTTCCAGTAGACGTGGCTGGTGAGGTTGACGACGGTGGCCTTGTCGGTGGTGGCCTCGTAGTCCACGCGCCAGTCGCCGGAGCGGGTCAGGGTGTACGTCACCTTGGTGCGCAGGGTGCCGGGGTAGCCCATCTCGCCGTCGACGGAGGTGTAGTACAGGTACAGGCCGACGTCGGAGCCCTTGGTGAACGGCTCGATGTCCCAGACGACCTTGTCGAAGCCCTTGGACCCGCCGTGCAGGCTGTTCGCGCCGTCGTTGACGGACAGCTGGTATTCCTTGCCGTCCAGGGTGAACCGGCCCTTGCCGATGCGGTTGCCGTAGCGGCCGATGAGGGCACCGAAGTAGGGGCTGGAGGAGACGTAGTCCTCGATGTTGTCGAAGCCGAGGGAGACGTTGGTGTACCGGCCGCGCCGGTCGGGGATCTCCAGGGACTGGACGATGCCGCCGTAGGAGAGGACCTTCAGCCGGGTGCCGCCGTTCTCCAGCGACCAGCTGTAGATCTTCGTGCCGTCGGCGAGCCTGCCGAACAGCGACTTCGCGGGGCGGGAGCCCCCGGTGGCATGTGCGGTGCCGCTCATGGCGGCGGTGACACCGGCGGCCGCGGCCCCGGCGATGAGGGTGCGTCTGTTCAGTTCCATGTTGCGGCTCCTGTAATAGGAAGCGGGCCCCGCCTTCCGGCGGGGCCCGAGCGACTTATGAACCGACCTTGCGCTTGTTCCACACGTCGAATCCGACCGCCGCGAGCAGCACCAGGCCCTTGATGACCTGTTGCCAGTCCGTGCCGATGCCGACGAGGTTCATACCGTTGTTCAGCACACCCAGGACCAGGCCGCCGATGATGGCGCCGAGCACCGTGCCGACGCCGCCGCTCATCGACGCGCCGCCGATGAACGAGGCGGCGATGGCCTCCAGCTCGAAGTTGAGGCCCGCCTTGGGCGAGGCCGCGTTGAAGCGGGCGGCGAAGACCAGACCCGCCAGGGCCGCGAGCATGCCCATGTTCAGGAAGACCAGGAAGGTGACCTTCTTGTCCTTCACACCCGACAGCTTGGCCGCCGGGAGGTTGCCGCCGATGGCGTAGATGTGGCGGCCGATGATCGCGTTGCGCATGACGTAGCCGAAGCCGACCAGCAGCACCCCGAGGACGAGCAGGACGTACGGGGCGCCCTTGTAGCTGGCGAGCAGCATCGTCACGGTGAGGATGGCGGCGCCCAGCGCGACCAGTTTGAGCAGGAAGACCTTGAACGGCAGGACTTCGAGGGAGAACTCCTGCTGGCGGCGGCGGTCGCGGAACTCCTGGAGGACCACGAAGACGATCAGTCCGAAGCCGAGCAGCAGGGTGAGGTTGTGGTAGTTGGTGTCCGGGCCGACCTCGGGCATGAAGCCGTTGGACACCTTCTGCAGGCCCTCGGGGAACGGGCCGAGGGTCTGCCCCTCCAGGAAGATCTCCGTCAGACCGCGGAAGACGAGCATGCCCGCGAGGGTGACGATGAACGAGGGTATGCCGCCGTAGGCGATGAAGAACCCTTGTGCCGCGCCCGCCAGCGCGCCCATGGCGAGGCAGAGGATGACGGCGACCGGCCACGGCAGGTCGTTCTTGACCATGAACACGGCCGCCATGGACCCGATGAACGCGGTCAGCGAGCCGACCGACAGGTCGATGTGGCCGGCGATGATCACCAGCATCATGCCGATCGCGAGGATCAGGATGTAGCTGTTCTGCAGCACCAGGTTGGAGACGTTGCGCGGCAGCAGCAGGTCACCGTCGGTCCACACGGCGAACAGCACCACGATCAGACCGAGGGCGATCAGCATGCCGTACTGCCGCATGTTGCGGCGCATGCCCTCCATCACCAGGTGGAGCAGGCCGTCCGCGGCAGCCGTGCCGCCCTTGCCGGGCGGCGCCGGGGCCGGCGTCCTGTCGGTCACATCCGTGCTCATCGGGATACCTCTTTGTCCTTGGTCATCTGACGCATCAGCGCTTCCTGCGAGGCCTCGGCCCGCGAGAACTCACCCGTGAGCCGCCCCGCGGCCATGGTGTAGATGCGGTCGCACATACCGAGCAGCTCCGGCAGCTCGGAGGAGATGAAGACGACCGCCTTGCCCTGGGCGGCCAGTTGGTCGATGACGGTGTAGATCTCGTACTTGGCGCCGACGTCGATCCCGCGCGTCGGCTCGTCCAGGATCAGCACATCGGGACCCGCGAAGATCCACTTGCTGAGGACGACCTTCTGCTGGTTGCCGCCGGAGAGCTTGCCCACCGGCTCGAAGACGGTCGGCGCCTTGATGTTCATGGACTTGCGGAAGCCCTCGGCGACCTGCCGCTCCTCGTGCTCGTCGACCACGCCCCGCTTGGCGACCTTGCCCAGCGCGCTGAGCGAGATGTTGCGGTTGATGGTGTCGATGAGGTTCAGCCCGAAGTGCTTGCGGTCCTCGGTGACGTACGCGATGCCGTGCCGGACCGCCTCGGGGACGGACTTGGTACGGATCTCCGTGCCGTCCTTGAGGACCGTGCCGCCCGCGTACCGGCCGTAGGTCCGCCCGAACACGCTCATCGCGAGTTCGGTGCGGCCCGCGCCCATCAGGCCCGCGATACCGACGATCTCCCCGCGCCGTACCTCCAGGGAGACGTCGTCGACGACCTTGCGCTGCTGGTCGATCGGGTGGTGCACGGTCCAGTTGCGGACCTCCAGCGCCGGCGACGCGCCCTCCTCGGGCGTGTGCGGGGTGCGGTCGGGGAAGCGGTGCTCCAGGTCCCGGCCGACCATCCCGCTGATGATCCGGTCCTCGGTGGTCCCCTCGGCCTTCACGTCGAGGGTCTCGATGGTCCGGCCGTCGCGCAGGATCGTCACCGAGTCGGCGACCCTGCGGATCTCGTTCAGCTTGTGGCTGATGATGATCGAGGTGACGCCCTGCTTCTTCAACTCCAGGATCAGATCCAGGAGTTTGCCGCTGTCCTCGTCGTTCAGGGCCGCGGTCGGCTCATCCAGGATGAGCAGCTTCACCTTCTTCGACAGCGCCTTCGCGATCTCCACCAGCTGCTGCTTGCCCACGCCGATGTCGGCGACGCGGGTGTCGGGGTGGTCGCCGAGACCGACCCGGCGCAGCAGTTCGGTGGCGTGCCGCAGCGTCTCGGTCCAGCTGATGATCCCGCGGGTGGCGTGCTCGTTGCCGAGGAAGATGTTCTCCGCGATGGAGAGGTAGGGGATCAGCGCCAGTTCCTGGTGGATGATCACGATGCCGTGATGCTCACTGGCCCTGATGTCCTTGAAGGAGCAGACCTCTCCCTCGAAGAGGATCTCGCCCTCGTACGTGCCGTGCGGGTGGACTCCGGAGAGGACCTTCATCAGGGTCGACTTGCCGGCCCCGTTCTCCCCGCAGATGGCGTGGACCTCGCCCTGCTGGACGGTCAGTGTGACGTCCGACAGCGCCTTGACGCCGGGAAAGGTCTTGACGATCGAGCGCATTTCCAGGACGGGTCCCGCCATGGTCGTGCCTTCCAATCAGTGGGTGCCGGCGGTTACTTGAGGTCGCTTTCCTTGATGTAGCCGGAGTCGACGACCGTCTTCTGGTAGTTCGCCTTGTCGACGCTGACCGGCTCCAGCAGGTACGCCGGGACGACCTTCGAGCCGTTGTCGTAGGTCTTCTCGTCGTTGACCTCGGGCTTCTTGTCGTTCAGCACCGCGTCGACCATGTTCGAGGCGACCTTGGCCAGCTCGCGGGTGTCCTTGTAGACGGTCATCGCCTGCTCGTCGGCGATGATCGACTTCACCGAGGCGACCTCGGCGTCCTGGCCGGTGACGATCGGCAGCGGCTTGGACTTGGAGCCGTAGTCGTCGGACTTCAGCGCCGACAGGATGCCGATGGAGATGCCGTCGTACGGCGAGAGCACCGCGTCGACCCGCTCGGACTTGTAGGCCGAGGTGAGGATGTCGTCCATGCGCTTCTGGGCGGTGCCGCCGTCCCAGCGCAGGGTGGTGACCTGGGTGAGCTCGGTCTGGCCGGAGCGGACGACGAGCTGCTTCTTGTCGATGTAGGGCTGCAGGACGTTCATCGCGCCCTGGAAGAAGTAGCGGGTGTTGTTGTCGTCGTTCGAGCCGGCGAACAGCTCGATGTTGAAGGGGCCCTTCTCGGAGCCGTCCTTCAGACCCAGCTTCTCCAGGATGTAGTTGCCCTGGAGCTCGCCGACCTTCTCGTTGTCGAAGGACGCGTAGTAGTCGACGTTCTCGGTGCCCAGGATGAGCCGGTCGTAGGAGATGACCGGGATGTCCGCGTCCTTGGCCTGCTGCAGGACGTTGTTCATCGACTTGTTGTCGATGGCCGCGACGATCAGCGCCTCGACACCCTGCGTGATCAGGTTCTCGATCTGCGAGACCTGCTGGTCGGGGTCGTCCTCGCCGAACACCAGCTTGGTCTTGTAGCCCTTGGACTCCAGGTCCTTGACGACGTTGTCGCCGTCTGCGATCCAGCGCTCGGAGGACTTGGTGGGCATGGCGATACCGATGGTCGCGCCATCGGAGCCCCCCTTGTTGTCCTCGCTGCCGCCCTCGCTGTCCTGGCCGCAGGCGGTCAGGGTCAGGGCCAGGGAGGCGGCGGTGGCTATGGCGGCGAGAGCGGCTCTGCGGTTGCGCATGGTCATCTTCCTTGATGTCTCAGCACGACTGGGTGTGTGGGATTCTGTTTGGGTGCGTCTTCTTGTGTGAAGCCCTGCTCGAAACCTTTATGAATATGTTTCGAAACGTCGGAGCTCACCGGGCAGGCGTGAGCCCAGCGGCGCCATGTCGTCGACCACCCCGTGCCGGGCGAGCAGGTCCAGGGCCAGCCGGCCGCGGCGCACCCGCTCCTTCGCGGTGGACAGCGTGAGCTCCCTCATGTGGTGGCCGTACGGGTAGATCCCGGGGGCCTTGGAGAGACCGAACTTCAGGTAGAGCGGTGCGCCGCGCCGGATCAGCTCGGCGACCTCGTACATCCGGATGTAGCCGCCGAGGTCGTCGGGGGCCTCGATGTACATGTCCATGGGGGCCGCGGAGGCCCGTCGGATCTCGGTGAGATGGTCCAGGGTGAGATCGCTCGGCACATTGACCGAGTCGGCCCCCAGCCGTTCGTAGACCGCGTACGCGGCCGGGTTGACCGGGCCGATCAGCGCGCTCACCTTCAGCGTCGTGTCGGCCGGGATGATGCCCTGCGCGCGGGCCCGGTGCAGGGTCCACAGCACGCCCTCGTCGGCGACGAGCAGGCACTTCACCCCCAGCTCCACGGCGCGTACGGCGTCCTCCACGCAGCCGGCGACCGCGTCGTGCCCTCGGGCTCGCAGTCCCGCCCCCCGGGAGTCGGTGCGGGTGGAGCCGCCGATGTCCCAGGTGCCGCGCGGGCCGGTGAACAGACAGAGTTCGATGTCGCGTTCGGCGGTGGCCTCGACCATCTCGGTGATCTCCGAGTCGGTGAGCATCCACACGCCGCTGCCCTGGCTGATCCGGTGGATCGGCACGTCCAGCCGCGAGGACTCCTTGAGGACAACGGCCAGCGCTTCGGGACCCTCGCACGAGGGGATCTCGGTGCGCCAGCGGCCGCCGCCCGGGAAGGTGTGGGGCGAGGCGTCGGCGGGGGAGAGGTCGGGCGCGCCCAGACCGAGGGCGGCGAGCGCCTGCTCACCGGGTCGACGGGCTGCCGTGGCGGAAGCGTCGGTCACAAGCTGTCCTTCTGGTTCGGTATTTCGGACGAAGTTCGCCGCTCTGGGTGCGGAAGGGCCTGGTGTACGCCGGTACGGGAGACGTCAGGTGACCCCCGTACCGGCGTACGGCTAGGGGCGGAGCAGGACCTTGCCGACCTTGGGGTCTCCGGAGCCCACGAGGTCGATGGCCTGGGCGAAGCCGTCGAGGGGGAGTTCGTGGGTGACCAGCGGGAGCGGGTCGAGGAGTCCGGCGGCGAACACCCGTACCGTGTGCGCCCAGGCGTCCGGGGGCGCCCCGAACACGGTGTGCACCTCCAGCTGCCGCACCACCAGGTCGGTCGGGTCGAGGCCCTCGGCGCCCGGCGCGGGGATGCCCGTCAGGACCAGCCGCCCCCCGCGCCTGAGCAGGGAGGCGGCGGTGCGTGCGGCGGACGCGGACCCGGCGGTCTCGATGACCACGTCGAAGTCGTCGGGCAGGTCCTGGTCGCGGGTGCGGAAGTCGGTGGCGCCGAACTGCCGGGACAGCTCCTCCCGGTCCGGGCGACTGCCCACCACGAGGAGTTCGCCGGGGGAGCCGGCGTGCAGGAACTGCACGGCGAACATGCCCAGCGTCCCGGTGCCGACCACCGCGACCCGCTCACCCGGCCGGGCGTTCGCCTTGATCGCGGCGGCGGCGATGCACGCGGCCGGCTCCATCAGGGCGGCCGCCGTCAGATCGCAGTCGTCCGGCAGGACGTGCAGCAGGCGGGCCGGCAGGGTCAGCGTCGTCGCCATGGCGCCGGGCCGGGTGAACCCGGTCTCCTCGTAGCCGGCCGTGCACAGGGTGGTCTCACCGGCGTGGCAGCGGTCGCAGACCTGGCAGTTGCGAAACCCCTCGCCCACGACCTTCCGCCCGACCAGGGAGGCGGGCACCCCGGCGCCCACCACCTGCACGGTCCCGGACCACTCGTGGCCGGGGGTGAGCGGGTAGCGGACGTAGCCCTCGGGCCGGTTGCCCTGGTAGACCTCGCGGTCGCTGCCGCAGATGCCGACCGCGTGCACCCGCACCAGCGCCTCCCCGGGGCCGGGGTCGCGCGGGGTGTGCCCGGCCAGCCGGTGCACCCCGGGCGCCTCGACGACCACGGCGGTGCTCACTGGGAGCCCTTCGGCTTGCGCTGCTCCCAGCCCTCGGCCCACAGATCGAACCGGGCCTGCTGCTGCGGGAACTCC